>DAMABW010000068.1:0-15261 GCA_031999925.1 Massilia sp.
ACTCGGGCCAGACGACGATACCGCCGTCCGACTAGCTAACAAGGACACTGATATGCGTAGATTGCTTGCAGTTCTGGCAGTAGCATCGTTGACCGCCTGTGGCGGTGGCGGTGACAGTGGCGGACCGGACATCGAGACCCGCGTCGCCGGAATCAAGGTATTCAAAGCGACGGGCTCGCTGCAATGCAGCGGCGGCGGTCTCTCGCTCGCCGCCCTGCAAGCACAGCTGGGAGCGGCCAACGTCCAGGTCCGCTCTGCCGAGTGCGGGACGGATGGCCAGCCCATGCCGGCGGTATGCGGTACCCCGGATGGCAAGATCGGGATCTTCGAGATCGCGGTTGGCCAGGACGCCGCAGCCGCCGCAGCCGGCTTCAAGCCCCTGGATACCCTGCCGGGAGCAAAGACAGCTCCTTGCTCATGAAGGGCTTACCTGGCCGCCCAAACGACAGTTATATTGCCGCTGTCCAGTCGCCCGATTTTCCGCCGTGCTTTTCCAGCACCCGCACGTTCGTCATGACCATGCCGCGGTCGGCCGCCTTGCACATGTCGTAAATCGTCAGCAAGCCGACCTGCACGGCGGTCAGCGCTTCCATTTCCACCCCGGTCTTGCCGACAGTTTCCACCTGCGCGCGGCAATGCACGCTGTTCGCCTCCGCGTCCACTTCGAAATCCACCACCACGCGCGTGATCGGCAGCGGGTGGCAGAGCGGCACCAGGTCGCTGGTGCGCTTGGCGCCCATGATGGCGGCGATGCGGGCGATGCCGAGCACATCGCCCTTCTTGGCGTTGCCCGACTGGATCAGTGCCAGCGTGGCGGGCAGCATGCGGATGGTGCCGGCGGCGACTGCGATACGGTGGGTTTCCTGCTTGGCGCCGACGTCGACCATGTGGGCCTGGCCGCTGGCGTCGAAATGGGTGAGCGGGCTGGTGTCGTTGTCGGTCAGCGGCTTGGAACTGGTCATTGTCTTGTTGGTATGCTCGAGTAAGAAAGTGTTTCCGGTGGCGGCAAGCCGCGCGCGGATGCGGTTATCATAGCACCGTGAAATCGCTGACCTATTCCGCGCTGACCCAATCCGCGTCGCCGTCCGTCTCCCGGCGCTGGCGTCGTTCCCTGGCCGTCCTGCTGGTATCGGCCGCTACCGGCTTCGCCTGCGCGCCGGCGGCGGCGCAATCGGCGAAGCCCGTCGCCGGCACGCGCCTGCCGACCCTGGGCGACACCGCGCGCGAGGCGCTGTCGCCGGTCGTCGAGCGCAAACTCGGCGAAGAGATCATGCGCGAGATCCGGCGCGACCGCGATTACCTCGACGACGACCAGATCCTCGATTACCTGAACCATTTTGGCGGCGAACTGGTCGATGCCGCGCCCGGCGCCCGCGGCGAAACCGGCGCCGACTTCGGCTTTTTCGCCGTGCGCGATCCGGTGCTGAACGCGTTCGCGCTGCCCGGCGGCTTCATCGGCATCCATTCCGGCCTGCTGATCGCGGCCCAGACCGAGTCGGAGCTGGCATCGGTGATGTCGCACGAAATCGGCCACGTGTCGCAGCGCCATATCGCGCGCATGATCGGCCAGCAAAAGCAGGATGCGCTGTTGCCGATCGCGGCGATGATCCTGGCCGCGCTGGCGGCCAAGGCCAGTCCCGATGCGGCGATGGGCGTGCTGATGGGCGGGCAGGGCCTGGCGATCGACCGCCAGCTGTCCTTCAGCCGCGACGCCGAACGCGAGGCCGACCGCGTCGGCTTCCAGATCATGGGTGCCGGCGGCTATGACACCACGGGCATGGTCGCCTTTTTCAAACGCCTGCAAAGCGCGAACAAGGTGTACGGTGAGATGCCGGCCTTCCTCAGCAGCCACCCGCTGACCGGCGAGCGCATTGCCGACATCCAGTCGCGCATCCGCGAAACGCCGCAACGCCAGCGCGCCGACGCCATCGAATTCCACCTGGCCAAGGCGCGTGCCCGCGTACTGCAGGATGGCAGCACGACCGGCCTGCGCGATACCCGTACCATTTTCGAGACGCAATTGAACATGCCGCAGCGCCAGCAGCAGGTGGCTGCGCAATATGGCCTGGCCTACCTGTCCCTGAAGCAGGGCGACCTGGCAGCGGCGCGCAGCTGGCTCGACAAATCGCGCGCCAGTATGAAGCCGAAGGAAGGCGTGCTGTCGGCGGCGCCTGCCAGCGACGGTGGCGCCATGTTCGCCGGGCTCGATCTCGAGATCAAGCTGGCGAACGGCCAGCCTCAGGACGTGGTGCAAAGTGCGCTGAAGGATGCCGAACAGGCTGTCGCTGCCTACCCGCTGTCGCGCGCGCTGGCACGCCAGTATGCCGAAGCGATGATTGCCGCTGGCAAGTTTGACGACGCCACGCGCTACCTGCGCGAGCAGGTGCGCATGTACCGCGAGGACCCGAAACTCCACGACCTGATGGCGAAAGCCTATTCGAGCCAGGGCAAGATCGCGCTGCAGCACATGGCACTGGCCGAATCCTATGTGCTGGCGGGCGCCTTGCCGGCCGCTGTAGACCAGCTGAATTTCGCGCGCAAGGCGAAGGACGTCTCCTTCTATGAGCAGTCGGTCATCGACGCCCGCGAGCGCGAACTCAAGGAGCGCCAGCGCGAGTTGAAGGAACTCGAAGAGAAGGTGCAGTAACAGCCGGGTTGGCCTGAACCCGGCTGTGCCTTAGGCCGGCATCGGCATGCGCACGAAGCCAAAGCGCTGCGGCAACGCATCGCGCTCAATGCGCTCCACCGGCACATGCGCGCCGCGGTAATTCAACGTCAATGTTCCCGCGCCGTTTTCCAGCCAGGCCAGCAAGGCTTCGTCGCCGGCCGGCTTGCCGTCCAGTTTCAGACTCTCGAACAATTGCGCCACGTCGCGGTCGTCGACCTGGGCGACGATCTCGCCCGCCTGCACGATCGCTGCGCCCGATTCGGTGAGGAACAGGTGCTCGATGGCGGGCAGCGCCGTGCCGGTTTGCACCGTCATGCCCTGGGCCGGATCGGTGCGGGCGATGAAGGGCGTCGCTTCGAGATTCACGTACACGCGCTGCGGGCCGTTCTGGAAATACCAGCGGCCCTGCTCGTCGTGCAGGTAGTTGCGGTTGATGAAGCCGACCAGCGCCGGGTTGTTCAGCTTGTCGCCGGGCGCGTCGGCCTTCTGCGCCGCTTCGTCGCGCATGCGCCAGGCGCCGCGCGCATCGAGTGCCAGCCAGCCGTAGCAGTGCGGCACATTCGGCCACTTGGCCATTGCCTGTTTTACGATGTCATCCATGGGCGCGAGCATCGCATAAGTCGAGCTCATTCGGCGCGCGCATCGCCTGATCGTCGAAGAAGGCAAGGATGCGCGCCGGCAGCCAGTCGATCCGTCCCGGAAAGGGGCCGGCGGGGAAGCCGACGTGGCCGCCTTCCTCGGGGTATTCCAGGGTCACCGCCTGCGAGGCCGATTCAGGCAAGTACTGACCCGGCAGGAAGGGATCGTTGCGTGCGTTCAGGACCAGGGTCGGCACCGTGATGTCATGCAGCACATGGCGGGCGCTGGCGCGGTGCCAGTAGTCGTCGGTGTCGCGGTAGCCGTGCAGCGGGGCGGTGACCACGTTATCGAAGGCGTACAAATCGCGCGCGGCGAGCAGGGCGGTCTTGTCGAAGAGGCCGGGAAATTGTTCGAGCTTGGCCAGGCACTTCGGCTTCAGGGTTTGCAGGAACATGCGGGTGTAGAGCATGTTCAGGCCCGAACCCAGGGCTTCGCCGCCGCGCGCCAGGTCGAGCGGGGCGGAGATGGCTGCGGCGGCCGTGACGAAGTCGGCGCCGTGGCCGGATTCGCCGAGCCAGCGCAGCAGGGCATTGCCGCCCAGCGAGACGCCGGCCGCGTACAGCGGGCCTGGCGCCCGTTTGCGCAGGCGCGCCATGATCCAGTCGATTTCGGCGGCATCGCCGGAGTGGTAGAAGCGTGGCGTGAGGTTGGCTTCGCCCGAGCAGCCGCGGAAGTGCGGCACCGCGCCGGACCAGCCGCGGCTGGCGAGCGCCGCCATCAGCCCGCGTGCGTAGTGGCTGTGGGAAGAGCCTTCCAGGCCGTGGAACAGCACGACCAAAGGCTTACCCGGCTCGCCGTCGACGAAATCGACGTCGACGAAGTCGTCGCCCAGCAGCGGGTCATGCACGTTCCAGCGCTCGCGCCGGTAGGCGACGGGCGGCTTGGCGATGCAGGTCGCAGGGTAGATGGTTTGCAGGTGGCCGCCGGGCAGCCACCTTGGGGCGCGGTAATGCATGGGATGCGGCGAAAAAAAAGGCCGCTCGCCGATCAGTGGTGCTTGAACTCGACGCCAGGAGCCAGGCGGTACTGGGTGCCGCAGTACGGGCACTTGGCCGTGCCTTCATGGTCGAAGTCGAGGAAGACGCGCGGGTGCGACGACCACAGCGGCATTGCCGGGTTCGGGCAGTGGGCCGGCAGGTCTTTGGCCTGCAGTTCGACCACAGGCATCGTCTTTACGTTCATTGCAATTCTCCGGAGGGCAGGGTTTGGGTAAAGATGGGATTTTAACGGATTCGAGCGGTGGGGCGGGATGATCGGTAGAATGTCGGAATGATCACATCGGCGTGCGGCTCGCGGACGCGGTGCGAGCGACATGTTCGGCAGCGGGCCAGCGCATCGGCACGTAACGCGTGTGCACAGCGTGCCCACCTTGCGGTCACCTGCCGGGCCGAATTCAAGACCTTCATTTCTCGACGCTTCATGTCCCATCATTTTGGTTTCGTTCTCGCTGTAACTCATCCAGGCTGTTGCAGGAAGGCGACATGAGCGCGCCGCCAGCCACGCAGTCTCCTCCCGTCATCGAAGAACACGATCCCGAACTCTGGCGCGAAGGCCTGAAGACGGGGATTCCGACGCTGTTCGGCATCGCCGCCTGGGGCATGGTGGTGGGCATTGCCATGGTCAAGACCGGGCTCACGGTCTGGCAGGCGTGCGGTATGACCTTGCTGGTGTTCGCGGGTTCCGCCCAGTTGGCGTCGCTGCCGCTGATCGTTGCGCACGCGCCGATCTGGGTGGTCTTCGCCACCGCATTGGTCGTGAATTTGCGCTTCGTGATCTTCTCGGCCCTGCTGGCGCCGCACTTCACGCACCTGCCTTGGCGCCAGCGTTTGTTCTACGGCTATATCTCGGGCGACTTGACGGTGGCGATGTTCCTGCAGCGCTTTCCGACGGCGGTGCCGGTGAAGGGCAAGCTGTCCTATTTAAAAGGGCTGATGTTCCCGAACTGGTGCGCCTGGCAGACCGGCTCGCTGATCGGCATCTTCCTCGGCAGCGCGATTCCCACCGAGTGGGGCCTGGGCTTCGCCGGTACGCTGGCCATCCTCTGCATCACGGTGCCGCTGATCATCAACAGTGCGGCGCTGTGCGGCGTGCTGGTTGCCGGCGCGGTCGCGGTGCTGGCGAACGGCTTTCCCTACAAGCTGGGCTTGTTGGTGGCCGTCGTCGTCGGCATGCTGGCGGCGCTGGCAACCGAAAAACTCATCGAAAAGAAGAAGGCGCGCCATGGCTGACTGGGAAATCTGGGCCGTGATCGGCGTATTGTGCTTGTCCACGGCGATTACCCGCAGCGGCTTCTGGCTGATCGGCCACAAGGTGAGCATTCCGCCACATGTGCAGGACATGCTGCGCTACGCGCCGGCCTGCGCGCTGGCGGCGATTATCGGACCGGACCTGCTGCTCGACAGCGGCGGGAACGTCCACCTGGAACTGGGCAATCCGAAGCTGCTGGGCGGTATCGCCGCGCTCGGCTTTTACCTCTGGCGCCGCAACATGCTGCAGACGATCGTATTCGGCATGCTTGCTTTCACACTGTTGCGCACCATGCACGTTTTTGGCGCAGCCAGCTAAGGTAGAATATCGTTCTTTCATTATTTCACTGTTGAGTCGCCATGGACGCCGTTCTCAGTTTCACCCGCTTGCAAGACCTGATCGACCGCGATGCGCTGAAAAACAAGCGCGTCTTCATCCGTGCCGACCTGAACGTGCCGCAAGATGACGCCGGCAATATCACCGAAGACACGCGTATCCGCGCTTCGGTGCCGGCGATCCAGGCTGCTGTCAAAGCCGGCGCCGCCGTCATGGTCACCTCGCACCTGGGTCGTCCGACCGAGGGCGAATTCAAGCCGGAAGACACGCTGGCGCCGGTCGCCGCGCGCCTGTCCGAGCTGCTCGGCCAGCCGGTGGAATTGAAGCAGGACTGGGTCAATGGCGTCGATGTGGCGCCGGGCCAGGTTGTGCTGCTGGAAAACTGCCGCGTCAACAAAGGCGAGAAGAAGAATTCGGATGAACTGGCCCAGAAGATGGCCAAGCTGTGCGACGTGTATGTGAACGATGCCTTTGGCACCGCCCACCGCGCCGAAGCGACCACCCACGGCATCGCCAAGTTCGCACCCGTCGTGTGCGCCGGCCCATTGCTGGCCGCGGAACTCGACGCACTGGGTAAAGCCCTGGGCCAGCCGGCACGTCCGCTGCTGGCCATCGTGGCCGGCTCGAAAGTGTCGAGCAAGCTGTCGATCCTGCAAAGTCTGGCCGGCAAGGTCGACAACCTGGTGGTCGGCGGCGGCATCGCCAACACCTTCATGAAGGCCGTCGGCCTGAACATCGGCAAGTCGCTGGTCGAGAACGACCTGGTCGGCGAAGCGAAATCCATCATCGACATGATGAGCGCGCGCGGCGCCTCGGTGCCGATTCCTGTGGACGTGGTCTGCGCGAAAGAGTTCTCGCCGACCGCCGCTGCCACCGTCAAGGATGTGGCCGACGTGGCGGACGACGACATGATCCTCGACATCGGTCCGAAGACGGCCGCCATGCTGGCCGAACAAGTCGGCAAGGCCGGCACCATCGTCTGGAACGGCCCGGTCGGCGTGTTCGAATTCGACCAGTTTGCCGAAGGCACGAAGACCCTGGCGCTGGCGATTGCCGGCTCGAACGGTTTCTCGATTGCGGGCGGTGGCGACACCCTGGCCGCGATTGCCAAGTACGACATCGGCGACAAGATCGGCTATATCTCCACCGGCGGCGGCGCCTTCCTCGAGTTCCTGGAAGGGAAGACCCTGCCGGCAGTCGAGATCCTGCTGCAGCGTAACAGCAAGTAAGCCAGGTAATATCGAGCGCAGCCCAGGCTGCGCTTCTCTTTTTCAAGACCAAGGATCAACATGTATTGCGCTACCAAGATCGTTGCCACCATCGGCCCAGCCTCGACCGATTTCGATATCCTCGTCAAGATGATCCGCGCCGGCGTCGACGTCGTGCGCCTGAACTTCTCGCACGGTAAGGCCCAGGACCATATCGACCGCGCCGCCCTGGTGCGCCGCGCCGCCGAAGCCTGCGGCGTGGAGGTGGCGATCATGGCCGACATGCAGGGTCCGAAGATCCGCGTCGGTAAGTTCGAGGAGGGCAAGATCTTCCTGAACAATGGCGACAAGTTCGTGCTGGACGCAAAGTGGGGCGAGAACGGCGAGCTGGGCAACCAGGAACGCGTCGGCCTCGACTACAAGGCCCTGCCGCGCGACGTGCGTCCCGGCGACAAGCTGCTGCTGAACGACGGCCTGATCGTCCTCATCGTCGACAAGGTCGTCGGCCACGAAATCTGCACCACGGTGAAGGTGGGCGGCGAGCTGTCGAACAACAAGGGCATCAACCGCCAGGGCGGCGGCCTGACCGCGCCGGCGCTGACTTCGAAGGACATGGAAGACATCAAGACCGCGATGAGCTTCCAGGCCGACTATCTCGCCATTTCCTTCCCGAAGAGCGCAACCGACATGGAAATGGCGCGCCAGCTGGCCAACATTGCCGGCGAGCCTTACCAGCACAAGCCGATGATGATCGCCAAGATCGAGCGTGCCGAAGCCATTCCGGTGCTGCAGGAGATTTTGGACGCGTCGGACGGCATCATGGTCGCGCGCGGCGACCTGGCCGTGGAAGTGGGCAATGCCGCCGTGCCGGCGCTGCAGAAGCGCATGATCCGCATGGCGCGTGCCTCGAACAAGCTGGCAATCACCGCGACCCAGATGATGGAGTCGATGATCGTGAACGCCGTGCCGACCCGCGCCGAAGTCTCGGACGTGGCGAACGCCGTGCTGGACGGCACCGACGCCGTCATGACCTCGGCCGAAACCGCATCGGGCAAGTACCCGGTGGAAACCGTCGAGATGATGGCCGCGATCTGCCTGGAAGCGGAACAATCCGAATACAACAAGCTCGATACGGACTTCCTGAACGTCGAGTTCACCCGCATCGACCAGTCGATTGCCTATGGCACCTTGTTCACCGCTCACCACCTGGCGGTGAAAGCGATCGTCGCCCTGACCGAATCGGGCTCGACCGCGCTGTGGATGAGCCGACATAACATCGACACCCCGATTTTCGCCCTGACCCCGTCACAAACGACGCAGCGCAAGGCCTCGCTGTACCGGAACGTGCGAGCATTCCCTTTGATGCAGGAAGGCGGCAGCCACGCCGTGCTGCGCAAGGCGGAAGAGCTCCTGATCAAGGAAGGCATGGTCAGCCCGGGCGACACCATCGTCGTGACCTGGGGCTCGCCGATGGGCGAGGCCGGCGGCACCAACGCGCTCAAGATCGTGCGCGTGGGCGAAACGTATAAAGACTGAACGTCAAGGACTGAACGTCAAGGATTCAATGGCAGCTTCGCGTTGTCGAAGCGCCTGAGCAGATTTCTTTTATCTGGAGTACAACCATGGCACTCGTATCACTGCGTCAACTGCTGGACCACGCTGCTGAAAACAGCTACGGCCTGCCGGCATTCAACGTCAACAACCTGGAGCAAGTGCAGGCCATCATGGCCGCGGCCGACGCCGTCGGTGCGCCGGTCATCATGCAAGCCTCGGCAGGCGCGCGCAAGTACGCCGGCGAAGCCTTCCTGCGCCACCTGATCGACGCCGCCGTCGAAGCCTACCCGCACATCCCGGTCGTCATGCACCAGGACCACGGCCAGTCGCCGGCGGTCTGCATGGCCGCGATCCGCTCGGGCTTCTCCTCGGTGATGATGGACGGTTCGCTGGAAGCCGACGGCAAGTCGGTCGCTTCCTACGAATACAACGTCGAAGTCTCGAAGGAAGTCGTCAAGTTCGCGCACTCGATCGGCGTAACCGTCGAAGCCGAACTGGGCGTGCTCGGTTCGCTGGAAACGATGAAGGGCGACAAGGAAGACGGCCACGGCGCCGACGGCACCATGACCCGCGAACAGCTGCTGACCGACGTCGACCAGGCGGCCGACTTCGTGGCCCGCACCCAGTGCGACGCCCTGGCAATTGCCATCGGCACCTCGCACGGCGCCTACAAATTCACCCGCAAGCCGACCGGCGACATCCTGGCCATCGACCGCATCAAGGAAATCCACGCGCGCATCCCGAACACCCACCTGGTGATGCACGGTTCCTCGTCGGTACCGCAAGAGCTGCTGGCCATCATCCGCGAATTCGGCGGCGACATGAAAGAGACCTACGGCGTGCCGGTCGAAGAGATCCAGGAAGGCATCAAGCACGGTGTCCGCAAGATCAACATCGACACCGACATCCGCCTGGCCATGACCGCGGCGATCCGCAAGTACATGTTCCAGAACCCGTCGAAGTTCGACCCGCGCGACTACCTGAAGCCGGCACGCGAAGCGGCGATGGAAGTGTGCAAGGCGCGCTTCCAGTCGTTCGGCTGCGAAGGCATGGCCGCCAAGATCAAGCCGATTCCGCTCGAAAAAATGGCCGAGCGTTACAAGGCCGGCGAGTTGGCGCAGGTTGTAAAGTAAAATTGCGTTTGGAACGGGCTGCTGCGGCAGCCCGCGTTTCTTTTGGGCGGGTGCCAACGACGGGTCCGCCGCTTCTGTTTCTCTGATACTCCTTCTATGAACAGCCTCTACCAATCCACGATCCAGTCCCTGCCACTGCTTGGCCACGGCAAAGTGCGCGACAACTACGCCGTCGGCGACGACAAGATCCTGATCGTCACCACCGACCGCCTGTCCGCCTTCGACGTCGTCATGAACGAACCGATCCCGGGCAAGGGCATGGTCCTGAACCAGATGAGCGATTTCTGGTTCGAGAAACTCGGCCACATCGTGCCGAACCACCTGACCGGCGTGGCGCCGGAAAGCGTCGTGGCGCCGGACGAGGTCGAGCAGGTACGCGGCCGCGCCGTGGTTGCCAAGCGCCTGAAGCCGATCCTGGTCGAAGCCGTGGTGCGCGGCTACATCATCGGTTCCGGCTGGAAGGACTATCAGGGGAGCGGAAAGATTTGCGGCATCGAATTGCCGCAAGGCCTGCGCCAGGCCGACAAACTGCCCGAGCCGCTGTTCACCCCGGCTGCGAAAGCCGACATCGGCGAGCACGACGAGAACATCTCGTTCGCCGAAATGGAAGAACGCATCGGCGCCGAACTGGCCGCGAAAATGCGCGAGGTCTCGATCGCCCTCTACACCGCGGCATCGGAATACGCCGCCACCAAGGGCATCATCATCGCCGACACCAAGTTCGAATTCGGCCTCGACGAAAACAACGTGCTGCACCTGATGGACGAAGTCCTGACGGCCGATTCCTCGCGCTTCTGGCCGGCCGATTCCTACGCGCCGGGCATGTCGCCGCCGTCGTTCGACAAGCAGTTCGTGCGCGACTACCTGGAAACCCTGAGCGACTGGAACAAGACCGCGCCGGCGCCAGCCCTGCCGGCGGACGTGATCGCCAAGACCCAGGCCAAGTACTTCGAAGCCATCGAACGCCTGACCGGCGAAAAGCTGAAAGTTTAAGATGACCGAGAACGTAGTCAAGCCACTGGTCGGCGTCATCATGGGTTCGTCCTCGGATTGGGACGTGATGAAGAACGCCGTCGACGTGCTGAAGCAATTCGGCGTGCCCTTCGAGGCGCAAGTCATTTCCGCGCACCGCATGCCGGACGAGATGTTCCGCTATGCCGAAACGGCGCGTGCGCGCGGCCTGCGCGCCATCATCGCCGGCGCCGGTGGGGCCGCCCACCTGCCGGGCATGGTGGCGGCGAAAACCATTGTGCCGGTGCTGGGCGTGCCGGTGCCGTCGAAATACCTGCGCGGCGAGGATTCGCTGCTGTCGATCGTGCAGATGCCGAAAGGCGTGCCGGTCTCGACCTTCGCCATCGGCGAAGCCGGCGCCGCGAATGCCGCGCTGACCGCAGTGGCGATCATCGCCGCCGGCGACGATGCCCTGGCCACGCACCTGGAACAGTTCCGCAAGGACCAGACCGCCGCCGCCCAGGCGATGACCCTGCCCGTATGAGATCGTATGAGTAATTCGCAGCATCCTTCGTTTCTTCCCACCGCCAACCCGCCGACCTGGCTGGGCGTGATGGGAGGCGGCCAGCTCGGCCGCATGTTCGCCCACGCCGCCCAGGCGATGGGCTACAAGGTCGCCGTGCTGGAGCCCAGCGCCGACTGTCCTGCCGGGCAGGTGGCCGAGCGCCTGGTCCAGGCCGGCTACGACGACAGCATCGCCCTCGGCCAGTTGGCCGCCCTGTGCAGCGCCGTCACCACCGAGTTCGAGAATGTGCCGGCCGACAGCATGAAGTTGCTGGCGCAAGGCAGCTTTGTTGCCCCGGCGGGGTCGTGCGTGGCGATTGCCCAGGACCGCGTGCTGGAAAAGCGTTTCTTCGTCGATTGCGCGGCGAAATCCGGCGTGCTGCCGGCGCCGCACAAGGTGATCGCCTCGTTCGAGGACATCGACGCCATCGGTGATGATTTGCTGCCGGGCATCCTGAAAACCGTGCGCATGGGTTACGACGGCAAGGGGCAGGTGCGCGTGAAGAGCCGCGAGGACGTACGCGCCGCCTTCGAGTCCATGAACGGCGTGACCTGTCTGCTGGAAAAGATGCTGCCGCTGGCCTATGAGGTCTCGGTGCTGACCGCACGCGGCGCCGATGGGCAATCCGTGGTGTACCCGATTGCCGAGAACGTGCACCGCGACGGCATCCTGTTCACCACCACCGTGCCGGGCCCGAACGTGTCGGCCGAATGCGCGCAAAAGGCGCAGGATGCGGCGCGCGCCATCGTGGCCGAGCTCGGCTATGTGGGCGTGCTCTGCATCGAGTTCTTCGTGCTGGAAGACGGCTCGCTGGTCGTCAACGAAATGGCGCCGCGTCCCCACAACAGCGGCCACTACACGATCGACGCCTGCGTCACCAGCCAGTTCGCGCAGCAGGTGCGGGCCATGGCGCGCTTGCCGCTGGGCGATGTGCGCCAGCATTCGCCGGCCGTCATGCTGAACATCCTGGGCGATGTGTGGTTCGACGGCGACCAGGCTGGCGGCAACCCGCGCGAACCCGCCTGGGACCGCGTGCTGGCGCTGCCGGGCGCCTTCCTGCACCTGTACGGCAAGGATGATCCGCGCCGCGGCCGCAAGATGGGCCACGTGACCTTCGTCGCGCCAACGCTGGCTCAGGCGCAGGAACAATTGCGCGCCGCCTGCGCCATCCTCGGGATCGCGGCATGAGCGACTTGCAGATCGACCAGGCCGCCATCGACGCCGGCGCCCGCGCACTCGAAGCCGGCCGGCTGGTCGCCTTCCCGACCGAAACCGTGTACGGCCTCGGCGCCGATGCCGAGAACCCGGCCGCCGTGGCCGCCATCTACGCCGCCAAGGGCCGTCCGCAAGACCACCCGGTGATCGTGCACCTGGCGCCGGAAGCCGACATCGCGCACTGGGCCTGCGAGATCCCGGCCGAAGCGCATGCGCTGGCCGACGCCTTCTGGCCCGGCCCGCTGACCATGATCCTGAAGCGCGCCCCGAACATCCCCGATGCGGTGAGCGGCGGCCAGGACACGGTCGGTTTGCGCTGCCCATCGCACCCGGTGGCGATTGCCCTGCTGCGTGCCTTCAAGGGCGGGCAGGGCGGCGTGGCCGCGCCCTCGGCCAACAAGTTCGGTCATGTGAGCCCGACGCTGGCGCACCACGTGCGCGACGAATTCGACGCCGACGGTTCGGTGGCGCTGGTGCTCGACGGCGGCGCCTCGCAGGTGGGCATCGAGTCGACCATCGTCGACCTGTCGCGCCTGGCCACCCACGGGCCGGTGCTGCTGCGTCCCGGCTACGTGAGCGCGGAAGCGATTGCCGCCGTGATCGACCGCATGCCGGCCGCGCCCGATGTGGCCGCGCCGCGCGCCTCGGGCACCCTGGAATCGCACTACGCGCCGCACACGCCGGTGGCGATGCAGGACACGGCGACCCTGGCGCAGACCCTGGCGCGCATGGATGCGGCCGGGCGCAAGGTAGCGCTGATCCATTATTCCGACTTGCCGGCGGCCCACGCCAGCCAGCGCCTGCCGTCCACCCCGGACGGCTTTGCGCATGCGCTGTATGCCGCCTTGCGCGCCATGGACGGGCAGGGCGCCGACCTGATCCTGGTCGAAGCGCCGCCGCAGGACGGCGCCTGGCTTGGCGTCAATGACCGCCTGCGCCGCGCCGCGCACGGCTCGACCGGCATCGTGCATGGCTTGCTGAACCGCGACGCGGGCGTCTAGCCCGTGTTTTGTATTCGCAGGGTGGACACCTGTGTCCATCCTGCGAACCCCGATCACGATGCAGTTGTAGGGTGGGTTCTCGAACCCACCGCTCTGTTACATCATGCTCATGGTGGGTTCAAGAACCCACCCTACGACTTGTTGGCCCGGGTGATTTCGCACCCACCATTCCGTTGCATCACGCCTGCGGTTATCCCAAAAACCCACCGCGCATACCGTCCTGTTACCGTCAGACATATAACGAGCATTAATGCTTGTTATAATCCAGCGCGTTGCCAGTAATTTATCCCCGTCAACTGTTGTCTCCTGCCGACGACACGACAATTGACCCATATACAAGCGGAAAGAACACTGGCATATTAGTTACGGCACGAATAGCACGGGCGTTCGTTTCATAGAAAAAACATCCTTTCCATCAGGAGACACAATGCGTCAAAAGAATTTTGCGCTGGCACTGCTGACCGCAGCAGCGCTGGCCGCTTGCGGCGGCACCGGTAGCAGCGGTGGCGACCAATCCCATCCGATTACCTTCAGCCAGCAAGTCACCTTCGGCGACAGCCTGTCGGACGTCGGCACCTACAACGTCGGCGCCGTGAAAGTCGCCGGCGGCGGCAAGTTCTCGATCAACGGTTCGGAAACCTCGAAGGACCCTGCACTGACCGGCCTGAACTGGACCGAAGTGCTGGCCGCCGAACTGCGTCTGCCGGCCCCATGCGCGGCCCAGACCGGCCTGGAAGGCACCAACAACGACGCCAATCCGGCACTCGACTTCAACGTCCCGATCGTCAACAACGTCAACTGCTTCAACTACGCCCAGGGCGGCGCCCGCGTGACCAATCCTATCGGTCCGGGCAACAAGGTCGTCAAGCCTGAGATCGGTGAAATGACCGTGCCGGTCGCCACCCAGGTCCAGATGCACCTGGCCAAGACTGGCGGCAAGTTCAGCGGCACCGAACTGGTCACCATCATGGCTGGCGGCAACGATGTCCTGTCGCAGCTGAGCGCTGTCAGCGCTGCCGGCACCGCCGCCGGCCAGCAAGCCTTCCCGCAACTGCTGATCGCCGGCCTGGTCGCAACCACCCCGAACCCGGCGACCGCACTGCCGGTGATCCAGCGTGCAGTCGTGACGAATGCCGCCGGTGGCCAGAGCGCCATCACCACCGCGGCCGTCGGCGCTGCCGTCTCGCAAGGCGCCACCCTGGACGCCGCACGGGCCGCCGCCACCAAGGCCGGCGCCGATGCCACCGCCGCCGGTACCAAGGCTGCTGGCGAGTACGCTGCCGCGAATGCCCAGACCCTGGTTGCGGCACTGGGCAAGGCCGGCGCCGAAAAAGCCGCCATCGTCAAGGATATCGTCGCCAAGGGCGCCAAGTACGTTGTCGTGAACAACCTGCCGGACGTGGCCAACACCCCATCGGGCCGCGCCCAGCCTGCGCTGCAGCCGCTGATCGACAGCATGGTCAACGCCTTCAACACCCAGCTGAAGGCCGGCCTGGGCGAGAGCCCGGCCATCCTGTACGTCGACCTGTACAGCATCAGCCGCGACCAGATGACCAATCCGAAGACCCAGGAAATCTATGGTCTGAGCAACGTCACGACCCCGGCCTGCGACCTGACCAATCCGGCCGTGAAGGAAACCTCGCTGCTGTGCACGACGCGTACCCTGGTTGCCGGCGACACCGCGCACTTCATGTATGCCGACAGCATCCACCCGACGCCATACGAATACTGGCTGATCGCGCGC
>DAMABW010000069.1:0-15253 GCA_031999925.1 Massilia sp.
GTTCGCCATCATGGCCGCGCTCGCCTTCATCCTCGGCGTGCTGATCATCATCCCCATCGGCGGCGCCGACATGCCGGTGGTGGTGTCGATGCTGAACTCCTACTCGGGCTGGGCGGCGGCCGGCATCGGCTTCTCGCTGAATAACTCGATGCTGATCATCGCCGGCTCGCTGGTCGGGTCGAGCGGCGCGATCCTGTCTTACATCATGTGCAAGGCCATGAACCGCTCCTTCTTCAACGTGATCCTGGGTGGCTTCGGCGGCGAGGCGTCGAGCGACGCGGGCGGCGCCAAGGAGCAGCGTCCGGTGAAGTCCGGCTCGGCCGAGGATGCCGCATTCATCCTGCAGAACGCCGAATCGGTGATCATCGTGCCGGGCTATGGCCTGGCGGTGGCGCGCGCCCAGCACTCGGTGAAGGAACTGGTGGACAAGCTGACCGAGCACGGCGTGACGGTACGCTATGCGATCCACCCGGTGGCGGGACGCATGCCCGGCCACATGAACGTGCTGCTGGCCGAGGCCGAGGTGCCCTACGACCAGGTGGCCGAGATGGAAGACATCAACGGCGAATTCGGCCAGACCGACGTGGTGTTGGTGCTGGGTGCGAACGACGTGGTGAACCCGGCGGCAAAGGACCCGAAATCGCCGATCGCCGGCATGCCCATCCTCGAGGCCTACAAAGCCAAGAGCATCATCGTCAACAAGCGCTCGATGGCGTCGGGCTATGCGGGCCTGGACAACGACTTGTTCTACATGCCGAACACGATGATGGTGTTCGGCGATGCGAAGAAGGTGATCGAATCGATGGTCAAGGCGGTCGAGTAGGTTTTAAAACACCTCTCCGGCGATCTGCTTGCCGTCGACCACGATCTTGACGCTGACCGAGAACAGGGCGTAGGCGAAGACTTCGACAAGATACGATTTTCCATCCGGGCGTGCGACCGTCGCCGCCGCCACGGGGCGGGTCTTGTCGAGGGCGAACACCTGGCGCGTTTCGGCCACCTGCTCGCCGTCGACAAAGAGCTTCAGGCCATCGTTCCACGAGTTGCGCACCTTGATCTCGCTGCCTTCCCAGGTGGCGAGCCACTCCTTGACGAACCATTCCTTGCTGCCCGACGGCGTGAAGCGCTGCTGCGCCGCCTGGCGGGTAATGCCCATCCGCGTGCCAAGGTCGGCCCAGGAGCGGCCGGCCTGGCGCGCCTTGCCGACGGCGTCCTTTTGCAGGCCCTCGCAGATCTGCAGGCCGGCGCTGCTGGCTGCGAGCAGGCGCAGGGCGTTGTCGGCTTCGGCCTCACGCGTGTCGACCAGGTTGGCGTGGGCGACGACGGCGGCTTCGATGGCGTGCTGCAGGCTGGCGCGTTGATCAGGAGAGAGCGGGCCGGGGTGGGTGGGCGTTGCGGTGGGCATGGTGTCCTCCGTGGATGGATGGTGCGTCAAGATTAGTTGACGCTCATATAAGTGTCAAGAAAAATTGACGGCCATCGATGACGGAGGTTTTGTAGGGTGGGCCGGGCCGCGCAAGGCACTTGTGCCCACGCTGTTGACCTGATGAGTAGACGCGACGCTCGCAGCTACCGCCATGCCAGCCATCCGCCATTACACCAGCCATATAAATGGATGCGATGAGACCGCGTGGGCACAAGTGCCCACCCTACGAACCCGGCAGCCTCAGTTCTGCCGATGCGGCAAGAACGACGACCCGCCACGCCGCCCATACATCATGACCTCGGCCAGCAGCGTGCGCGCCGGTTTCACCGCATCCAGCGTCGCCAGACCCAGCCCCAGCACCGATTGCAGCGGCCCGCTGCCGACAAACGCGCGCGCCATGGTGTCGGTCAGGGCAATGGTCAGCTTGCGGTCCTGCGCGCGTTCGTCGAGGAAGCGGCCGATGCCTTCCGGCCCGGGGCAGCGTGCCAGCAAACGCGCCAGCACGGCGGCGTCGCGCAGGCCCAGGTTCAGTCCTTGCCCGGCCACCGGATGCAGGGTTTGCGCCGCGTTGCCGATGGCAACCGTGCGCGTGGTGGCGTGGGCGTCGGCGTTCAGGCCCAATGGATAGGACAAGCGCGCCGACACTTTCGTGAAGCGCCCCAGGCGCCCGCCGAAGGCCTCGCCCAGTTCGAGCAGGAAGCGGCTGTCTTCCATCGCCTGCAGGGCAGCGGCGCGTTCCGGCGCCACGCACCAGACCAGCGCATACTGCAAGCCATCGGCGCCTTCCTGCGGCAGCAGGGCCAGCGGCCCTTCGTCGGTAAAGCGCTCGAAGGCGCGGTGCGGGATCGGGCTGCCGACCGCCACGCGCGCGATCACGGCATGCTGGCCATAGTCGCGCGTCTGCTTCTTGTCTTCCTGCTGGCCGAACACGCCGCCTTCGGCGCCCACCGCCACCTGCGCCGTCAGGGTGCGGCCGTCGTCCAGCGTAAGCGTGACGTGATCGCCGCCTTCATCGAGGGACGCCACGCGCGCTGGGCGGATCACCTCGACGCCGGCCGCGTCGACCGCGCGCGCCAGCGCATCGACCACCTCGCCGTAGCGGGTCACGTACCCCAGCGCATCGAGCCTGTGTTCGGCGCGGTCCATCAGGCTGCGGCCCAGGTGGCCGCGGCGCGAAACGTGGATGCTGTGGATAGCCGTGGAGGGGAAGGGCCAAGCGCCGACTTCCTCGAGCAGCAAGCGGCTGCCCCAGGCCAGGGCGATCGAGCGCGGGTCGGAAATCGACTGGCCGAGTGCGCGCGCATCGACCAGGACGATGCGCTTGCCGGCGATGCCGCGCCGCGCCAGCAGGGCCGCCAGCGCCAAACCCACCGGGCCGGCGCCGCAGATCGCCACGTCATAGTTGTCCTGGTGCTGTTCCATCATTGTCCTCCCATCAGGGTTTCTATCTCGGCCACCGTCTTCGGCGCCGCCCCCGATATTACCTGTGGGCCGGCTTCGCCCACGATCACGTTGTCCTCGATGCGAATCCCGATGTTCCAGAACTGCTCGGGTACACCGGGCGCCGGGCGCACGTAGATGCCCGGTTCCACCGTCAGCGCCATGCCCGGCACCAGCGCGCGCGACGGTTTGTTTTCCAGCGCCAGGTCGCGGTAGGCGCCGGCGTCGTGCACGTCCAGGCCCAGCCAGTGGCCGGTGCCGTGCATGTAGAACTGGGTATGCGCGCGTTCGGCCAGCACGTTCTCGACGCTGCTGTATCTGGCCCGGTCGAGCAGCCCGAAGTCGAGCATGCCCTCGGCCAGCACCTGCACGGCGGCTTCGTGGAAGTCGCTGTAGGGCCGACCCGGGCGGATCGCCGCCAGCGCCGCATCCTGGGCGCGCAGCACCAGTTCGTACAACTGCCGCTGCGGCGCGCTGAACACGCCGTTCACCGGGAAGGTGCGCGTGATGTCGGAGGCATAGCTGTCGAATTCGCAGCCGGCGTCGATCAGCACCAGGTCGCCGTCGCGCGTCCAGGCATTGTTGGTGTTGTAGTGCAGGATGCAGGCGTTGGCGCCGCTCGCCACGATGGGCGTATAGGCCGGGAACTGGGCGCCGCTCTTGCGAAATTCGTAGAGCAGTTCGGCTTCGAGTTCGTACTCGAACATGCCCGGCTTCGCGGCACGCATGGCGCGCAGGTGGGCGGCGCTGGCGATCTCGCCCGACTTCGCCATCAGCGCCCCTTCATGCGCGTCCTTCAGCAGGCGCATCTCGTCGAGCAGGGGCAGCAAGTGCTGGATACGTGCGGGGGCCGTCCCGCCCGAGCGGGACTGCCCCCGTACCGTTTTGATCCAACCGGCCACCTGCACGTCGAAGGCGGCATCGCGCGCGTTCGCGTAGTACACGGCCGGCACGTCGGCCAGCAGCCTTGCCATCTGCGCATCGAGTTCCGCAATCGGAAACGCCTCGTCGAAGCCGAAGGCCTCGCGTGCGGCGGCCGGGCCGTAGCGGAAGCCTTCCCAGGTCTCGCGCTCGACGTTCTTTTCGCGGCAGAACAGGATGGAACGGGCCGGCAGGTCGCCGCGCGCGGCAACGAGCACCAGCACGCTCTCGGGTTCGGTGAACCCGCTCAGGTAATAGAAATAGCTGTCGTGGCGGTAGGGATACTCGCTGTCGCCGTTGCGCAGCGCTTCCGGCGCGGTGGCCAGCACCGCCACCGCGCCCGGCTCCATGGCCAGGGCCAGGCGGGCGCGGCGCGCGGCGTAGGGATTCACGCGCCGGCCTTTTTCGCCAGGGGTGCGTTCAGCTCCTCGAGCTGTTCGACGGTACCGACATTCACCCAGGGGCCGTTGTAGATCTCGCCGCCGATGCGTCCCTGCTCGATGAACTTGCGCATCAGCGGTCCGATGCGCATGACTTCGCCGGGTGCGATCCCATCGAACATCTCGGGCCGGTAGACGCCGATGTTCGCGAAGTTCCACTTCGGATCGCCGTCGTTGGTCAGCGAGTACATGTTCAATCCGAAGTCGCCTTCCGGGTTGTGCCAAGGGTTCGGCGTCAGGTAGAGCCAGGCGATGTCGCGTTTTTCAACAGGGATAGGCTGGCCCAGCATGTCGCGGTCGGGCAGGGCGTCGAGCACCTGCGAGAAATCGAAGTAGGGCGCGTAGATGTCGCCGGAAATCGCCAGGAAGGGCTCTTCGCCCAGCAGGTGGCGCGCATTCGCGATGCCGCCGGCCGTCTCCAGCGCCTTCGGCTCGTGCGAGTAGGCGATGCGCGCGCCAAATTGACTGCCGTCGCCCAGCGTTTCCTCGATCATGTGGCCGAGGTGGGCGTGGTTGATGACGATGTCGGTGATCCCGGCGCGCACCAGGTTCAGCACGTGCCAGACGATGAGCGGACGGCCGCGCACCTTGAGCAGGGGTTTCGGGCAGGTGTCCGTCAACGGACGCATGCGCTCGCCGCGGCCGGCGGCGAAGATCATGGCTTTCATAACAGTTCCCGGTGCGCTCAGAAGGTGTAGCCGACTTGCGGCGCGCCGCTGTCGCCGAATGCGTCGACGGCGTCGAGCAGGCGCAGCAGGGGCTTGAGTTCGGTGTAGCGGTTGGCGGTCTTGCGCACGTAGTCGAGCACGGTCGGCAGATCGCCCATGTAGATGGCCTTGTTGTCGCGGTAGTTCAGGCGGCAGAAGATACCCAGGATCTTCAGGTGGCGCTGCAGGGCCATGAACTCGAAGTCGCGGTAGAAGCTGTCGATGTCCGGGTTCACCGGCAGGCCAACCCCCTTGGCGCTTTGCCAGTAGCGCACGACCCAGTCGAGCACGACCTCTTCGTCCCACTGGATGTAGGCGTCGCGCAGCAGCGAAGCCAGGTCGTAGGTCACCGGGCCATACACGGCGTCCTGGAAGTCGAGCACGCCCGGATTGCCGGCGTCGAGGAACATCAGGTTACGCGAGTGGAAATCGCGGTGCATGAAGACCTGCTGCTGGGCCAGCACGTTCGAGGTGATGGTCTCGAAGACTTTATCCAACTGGGCCTGCTGCGCCTCGCTGAGCGTCACGCCCAAGTGGCGCCCCAGGTACCACTCGGGGAAGATGTTCAGTTCGCGCAGCACGAAGGCGCGGTCGAATTCCGGCAGCACGCCGGGCTGGCTGTGCAGCTGGAACTTGATCAGGGCATCGACCGCGTCCGAATACATGAAGGCCGAATTGTCCGGGTCGAGGCGCTGCAAATAGGTGGTGGTGCCGAGGTCGGACAGCAGCAGGAAGCCGCGTTCGACGTCGCGCGCGACGATGTTCGGCACGGTGACGCCGGCTTCCTGCAGCAGGCCCTGGACGTGGATGAAGGCCGGGACGTTCTCGCGCTCGGGCGGCGCGTCCATGGCGATCAGGGTGTCGCCCAGTTTGCCGCGTAGCGCCGGCACCACATCGAGACGGAAATAACGGCGGAAGCTCGCATCGGTCGATGCGGGGCGGCGCGAACCGGTTTCCACCAGGCCAAGGGAGCCCAGCCATTCGGTCAGCAGTGCGAGGCGTGCATCCTGCTCGGTGGAAGTGGGGGAATTTTGATACGAAGAAGCCATGAAACGTCCGTGGGAAACCGGTTGAGTGAACTAATTCCCATATAATAAGGGATTCAATCCAAAAAATCGCCCTTTATGGTGCAGCCCAAGATTCCATGAGCTGGTTTACGGCCCTACCATTCCCGCAGCGGCAGGCAGTCGCCTTTTCCGCTCTCGTTACCATGGCCACCGGGCCGTTGCATGCGCAAACCGCGCCGGCTGCGCCTCGTGCCGACGAACAGGATCTTCCCGTCACCGTACGCGCCGAGGAGATCGGCGGCCGTCCCGACCGCGAGATCAACCTGAACCGCGACGTCGAGATCGAGCGCGGCCAGACGAAAATGACCGCCGACACGGCCTGCTACCGCCTGGTCGAGGACGAGGTCACGGCCAGCGGCAACGTGAATCTGTGGCGCTTCGGCGACCGCTACCAGGGCGACTCGCTGCAGCTGAACCTGGAAACCGGGCGCGGCTGGTTCCTGAATCCGCAATACCGTTTGCAGCTGAATAACGCCCAGGGGCGCGCCGACCGCATCGACTTCCTCGGCGAAGACCAGGCCCTGGTGGTCGACGGCACCTACAGCACCTGCGAAGGCCCGAACCCCGACTGGTACCTGAAGTCGAGCACGCTGCGCCTGGATTCCGGGCGCGACGTCGGCACCGCCGGCAAGACCATCGTGTATTTCAAGGACGTGCCCATCCTCGGCACGCCCGCGCTGTCGTTCTCGCTCTCGGGCGCGCGCCGCTCGGGCTGGCTGCCGCCCACCATCGGCGCCGGCTCCAAGGGCAAGACCGAGATCATGGTGCCGTATTACTTCAACATCGCACCGAACCGCGATTTGACGGTGTATCCGCGCATGATGTTCGACCGCGGCCTGCAACTGGGCGCGACCGGGCGCTACCTCGGCGCCACCGAGCGCGGCCCCTACAGCGGCGAGACCCACTTCGAGTACCTGCGCAACGACCGCATCACCAAGACCGACCGCTGGCTGGTCGACTCGCTGCACAACCAGCAGCTGAGCCCGCAATGGTCGTTCGGCTGGAACCTGCACGGCGCCTCCGACGACCAGTACCTGAGCGACTTCTCGCGTTCGGTCTCGGTCAGCGCCGAGCGCCAACTGGTGCGCGAGTTCTATTCGGGCTACAACACCGAGTTCTGGAGCCTGAACGTGCGCGCCCAGAACTACCAGGTGCTGCAGGAGCCGGCGGCGGTCACCAATCCGGCGCTGACGATCCCGAAACCCTATGCGCGCCTGCCGCAGGTGAACTTCCACACCGGCCGCTTCGACGTGGGCGGCTTCGACTGGTCGGTCGACGCCGAGGCGACCCGCTTCTCCCACTCGACCTGGGACAGCGGCAACCGCGCCGTGGTGCAGTCGCAGGTGAGCTATCCATGGGTACGCCCCGGCTACTACATCACGCCGAAGCTGATGCTGCACGCCAGCCAGTACGACATGGACAGCAACGCCGGCCGCGAAACCAGCCTGTCGCGCGTGTTGCCGACCTTCTCGGTCGACGCCGGCATGGTGTTCGAGCGCGAGACCTCGCTGTTCGGCACCGCAGCCACCCAGACCCTGGAGCCGCGCCTGTTCTATGTGCGCACGCCGTACAAGGACCAGGACGACTTCCCGATCTTCGACAGCGGCGAGGCCGGCTTCAGCTACGCCCAGCTGTTCAGCGAAAACCGCTTCGTCGGCAGCGACCGCGTGTCCGACGCCAACCAGCTGACCGCGGCGCTGGTGTCGCGCTATATCGAGGGCAACGGCGCCGAGCGCCTGCGCCTGGCTTTCGGCCAGCGTTTCTACTTCACCGAACCGCGCGTGCAGATGCCGGGCCGCCCGATCCAGGACCGCAAGGACCGCTCCGACCTGCTGCTGGCGGCATCGGGCCGCATCATCGAGAACCTGAACGTCGACGCCAGCGTACAATACGACGCAACGAGTTCGAGCGTGTACAGCCGCAACTACGGCGTGCGCTGGACCCCGGGCTTGCTGAAAGTACTGAACGCCGAGTACCGCTACGTGCGCGACAGCTTCCGCAACGTCGACGTGTCGGCGCAGTGGCCGCTGTCGACGCGCTGGTTCGGCGTCGGCCGGGTCAGCTACTCGCTGCAGGACCACAAGGTGCTCGAAGGCCTGGTCGGGCTGGAATACAAGGCCGATTGCTGGGTGTTCCGCATGGGCGCGCAGCGCTTCGTGACGGCGGCCCAGTCGACCTCGACGCCGGTGTTCTTCCAGCTCGAGCTGAACGGCCTGTCGGGCTTCGGCATGGGCAACCCGCTCGATTCGTTTAACAAGAGTATTCCCGGCTATACCAGGCTGAACACCAATGTCGGCCGCCGCTGACCGGGACCACCGATGATTTTTGACCTGAATGAGTGCTTTCCAGATTATGCGTACTACCCGTTTGCATCACCTTAAGCTCGCAGCGGCGCTGCTGTGCGCGCTCACGGCCGGCACGGCCCTTGGCCAGGCAACTCCTGCGGCTGGCTCGGCTCCTGCTACCGGCTCTGCGCCGGCGAACCCCGGCAGCGGCTTCCTGCCGCCGGCATCGAGCAACGCGAATGTCGTCGACGCCATCCGCGTGGTCGTCAACGACGAAGTCATCACCCGTAACGAAGTGCGCAACCGCGTGGCCCAGATCGTCCAGCGCCTGCGCGCCCAGAACACCCAGCTGCCGCCGCAGGCCGACCTCGAGCGCCAGGTGACCGAGGCGATGATCGTCGAACGCGCCCAGGTCCAGCTGGCCAAGGAAATGGGCGTGCGCGTCGACGACCGCCAGCTCGACGCCGCCATCGGCCGCATCGCCCAGGACCAGAAGATGTCGGTCCAGGAAATGCGCAACCAGATGGAAAAGGAAGGCATGGCCTTTGCCGCCTTCCGCGAAGAGATCCGCAACGAGATCATGATGCAGCGCCTGCGCGAGCACGAGGTCGACAGCAAGATCCAGGTCTCGGACGCCGAGGTCGACACCTTCCTGGCCGCCGAAAAGGCCGCCGCCGCCGACCGCATCGAAGTCGACATCGCCCAGATCCTGGTCGGCATCCCGGCCAACGCCACGCCCGAGCAGATCGCCGCGCGCCGCGCCCGTGCCGACGAAGTGATGCGCCAGCTGCGTACCGGCGCCGACTTCGCCAAGGTCGCCGCCACCTATTCCGACGCCGGCGACGCCCTGAAGGGCGGCGCCATCGGCTGGCGCGAGGCCGACCGCCTGCCGCCGATCTTCTCGACCGAACTGCGCAAACTCAGCGCCGGCCAGGTGACCCCGGTCATCAAGACCAACGTCGGCTTCTACATCCTGAAGCTGGTCGACAAGCGCAGCCTGGCCGCCGCCGCCACGCCCGACCAGGCGGTGGTCGAGCAGACCCGCGCACGCCACATCCTCATGAAGGCGACGCCGACCATGCCGGTGGCCGAGGTCAAGCGCAAGCTGGAAGAAATCAAGGCCAAGATCGACAGCAAGGCCGCCACCTTCGAAGACCTGGCGCGCCAGAATTCGCAGGACAACGGTTCCGCTTCCAAGGGCGGCGACCTGGGCTGGCTGTACCCGGGCGACGTGATGCCGGAATTCGAGACCGCGATGGCGGCCCTGAAACCGAACGAACTCTCGGGTGTCGTCGAGACGCCGTTTGGCTTCCACCTGATCCAGGTACTCGAGCGCAAGAGCGAAGACGTGACGGCGCAGAAGGAACGCAACCGCGCGCGCCAGATCATCCGCGAACGCAAGCTCGGCGAAGCCTTCGAGGACTGGGCGCGCGAAGTACGCGACCGCGCCTACGTCGAATTCCGCGAGGAAGGCTGAGGCCATGGCGGTGCAGGCAGCACGTCCGGCCCTGGCGCTCACGGTCGGCGAGCCGGCCGGCATCGGCCCCGAAATCGCGATCCGCGCCGCCTGGGCGCTGCGCGCATCCGCCAACTGCGTGCTGGTCGGCGACGCCGCCTTCCTCGCGCTCACGGCGAGCCTGATCGACCCGGCGATCCGCCTCTCGGCCCTGTCCACCCAGGCGCTGAGGAATGGCGGGCTGCCGCACTTCGGCCCTGAGCGCATCGCCGTGGTCGACGTGCCGCTGGCGGCCCACGTGGTGCCGGGCAAACTCGACCGCGAGAACGGCCGCGCGGTGCTGGCCACGCTCGACCTGGCGATCGAAGGCGTACAGGCCGGCTGGTTCGACGCCATCGTCACCGCGCCGCTGCAAAAGAGCACCATCAACGACGCCGGCGTCGCCTTTTCCGGCCACACCGAATTCCTGGCCGAGAAGACGAATACGCCGCAAGTGGTCATGATGCTGGCCGGGCAGCCCGCAGGCGAGCAGCCTTACCTGCGCGTGGCGCTGGCCACCACCCATTTGCCGCTGAAGGAGGTGCCGGGCGCGATCACCCAAGACGGCCTGGCGCGCGTGCTCGACATCCTGCAGCACGACCTGAAGACGAAATTCGGCATCGCCGCGCCGCGCATCCTGGTCACCGGCCTGAATCCGCATGCCGGGGAAAACGGCTACCTGGGGCGCGAGGAAATCGAGGTCATTGAACCCGCCCTGGCGGCGGCGCAGGCGCGCGGCATCGACGCGCGCGGCCCGTATCCGGCCGACACCTTGTTCCAGCCGAAGTACCTGCAGGACGCCGACTGCGTACTGGCCATGTACCACGACCAGGGCTTGCCGGTCCTGAAGCATGCCACCTTCGGGCGCGGCATCAACGTCACCCTCGGCCTGCCGCTGATCCGCACCTCGGTCGACCACGGCACCGCGCTCGACCTGGCCGCCAAAGGCCTGGGCCACGCCGATTGCGGCAGCATGGAGGAAGCGATCCGCGCCGCCGCCGCCATGGTCGCATCCAGCCGCACCGTACCCAATTAAACGAAAGCACCAATGAAACACGTCGCACGCAAGCGCTTCGGCCAGAACTTCCTGACCGATAACCACGTCCTGGGAAATATCATCGACGCCATCGGCCCGCGCCGCGGCGAAGCGATGGTCGAGATCGGCCCGGGCCTGGCGGCGATGACGGCGCTGCTGCTGAAGGAACTCGACCACATGCACGTGGTGGAACTCGACCGCGACCTGGTGGCGCGCCTCGAAAAAGCCTACCCGCGCGAAAAGCTGACGATCCACGCCGGCGACGCCCTGAAGTTCGACTTCGGCAGCATCCCGGTCCCGGAAGGGCAAAAGCTGCGCGTGGTCGGCAACCTGCCGTACAACATCTCCAGCCCGCTGCTGTTCCACCTGGCGGAATTTGCCCACCTGGTCGAGGACCAGCACTTCATGCTGCAAAAGGAAGTGGTCGAGCGCATGGTGGCCGAGCCGGGTACCAAGGCCTACGGCCGCCTGTCGGTGATGCTGCAATGGCGCTACGACATGGCGCTGCTGTTCATCGTGCCGCCGACCGCCTTCGATCCGCCGCCGCAGGTCGACTCGGCCATCGTGCGCATGGTGCCGACCCGGCGCCAGCTGCCGGCCGACGGCCCGACCCTGGAAGCGGTGGTGCAGAAGGCCTTTTCCCAGCGCCGCAAGGTGATCCGCAACTGCGTGGCCGGCATGTTCACCGAACAGCAGCTGCTGGACGCCGGCATCGACCCGGGCGTGCGTCCGGAAGCGGTCTCGCTCGAGCAGTACGTGGCGCTGGCGAACATCCTCAAGCCGGTCCAGTAAGTCTTTTCCCGGCGGCCCGCGCGGCCGCCGCGGCCTCTTTTCGCCGTTCCCCGTACCAGCTCGCTTGCGGCGCTGCACAAACGTGCACGGATACACCTTATATCGCCGCCTGGCGCGCTTCGGAGCCCGCTTTTTGCAGTTCGTCGCAGGCAGATGGAAGTGGGAGGGGGTGCTTGCTAATCTACTCCCATCGAAAGCCCGAACGCACATGCAAAGGGCCAGCCACTCAACCGAAGGGAGCCTGAAATGAACGTCCTCAAACACATGGAATCGATCTTCGTCGTCGCCGCACTGCTGGTCGGCGTCAGCACCTACGCCAGCGCCGAGAGTTACAAGGCGCAAGTGCGCGCGGAATCGATGGTGGCGGTGAGCACCGGCAAGATGGCCATCGTGAAGGTCAGCGGCAAGCGCCTGGTGCCGGTTACCAAGCTCGGTTGAACGGCTGCCCCGGAGGTTGTGAAAAAATGGCCATGGCGGCGTTGCCTCGTCTCGCCGTACGCTCGTACTGCCTTCGACTCGGCGCCTTGCCCTGACCATTTTTTCACAACCTCCTAGGCCGGGGCAAAAAAAAGCCCACCGTTGCGGGTGGGCTTAAATCCAATTCTTTTCTGAGGAGAGTTGGAGGAGACAGGTAGGATTATGCTGCGCTACAACATATAAATCCAATTTTCTTTTGGAATGATCGTCATCAGCGCAGCCTATATCTGTCCCGTCTTCCTTAGCTTGGATTGCGAACGCAGGTCACGACGATGTTGGTCACCGCATTGTCGGCCGTGATTTCTCCGGCGGCGTTTTCCAGGGTGCAGTTATAGCCGGCCGGCGCGGTGCGGATCGTGACGCCGTAGGTCGCGCCGAAGGTCACCGGCACACCGAAGGTATAAGACAGGTCGGCTGGCGGCGTGGTCTGGGTGTCGGGCGCAGTGATCGTCACGTAGTCGCTGCCGTTGCCCAGCTCGATGCTGGCCTTGGCTTCCAGGCCCTTGACGACACCGCCGATGGTCGGCGTGACCAGGGCGCAGGTGTAGTCGGCGGCGATGACCGACAGGCGGCCTGCGGTATCGCTGATGCGGCCGGTGGCCGAGCAGTTCTGGTGGGCCGGACGCTGGTAGGTCACGGTGCCGTCGGCGGCGGTTGTGGTTTTCGGAATCACGTTGTAGACGTCGCCGTATTCGAGCTTGTCGGCGAACGAATACGTCACGGGAGGAATATTGCCGTTTTCCAGCGGTTTGCCGGTCACGGTGACTTCCATGCCGTTCGTGGTCAGGACCAACTGGGTGCCCGGCTGCAGGCCGTAGACCGTGCCGCCGATGGTGTAGTTCGCGTCGCCGCCGCCGCAGGATGCGAGCGTCGCCACCAGCGCCAGGGCGGCAGTCGTACGGATCAGGTAGGATTTCTTCAACTTGTTCTCCATGGACTTCAAACCGCCGGGGCGGTCGGGGTGCAGGTGACCTGGACGTTGGTGATGTTCGCCTTTGCCATCACGCCGACGCCGTTCACGATTTCGCAGCGGCGATTGCTCGGCTGGCTCAGGATGACCACGCCGTACTTGGCGTCTTCCGCTACCTTGGCGAACGCAAAGGTTTTCGGCACGGTATCGTCGGCCGCGGCAGGTGCGACTTCGACACGGTCGGGACCGTTCACCAGCACCAGCGAACCGGTGGCGCCGGCCAGGCCGGTCACCGTACCGCCCAGTTCATGGGTGTTGATGGTGCAGCTGACCACGATGGTGGAGATATTGAAGGTGGCCTTGCCCTTGCCGCCGCTGACCTTGCACTCCGCCGGCGATGCGATGTTGTCGGGCACGCTCTTCACGGTGACGTCGAAGTTCGAGTCGGCATCGACCAGCTCCGGGAAATAGAAGCTGCCGGGCCCGTTGACCGTGACTTCGGCGCCGTTGTTGTTCGTCAGTACCAGCGGGCCTTTGTTGATGCCATACACGGTACCGCCCAGGTAGAACTCGCCGTCGCCGCCGCCGCAAGCGGACAGGCTCAGCGCGCATGCCAGCGCGAGGCCGGCACGCAGTGGGGAACGAATCATAATTTCTCCAAATAAAAGGGAACTGGACAAGACGCGCAACGGCGTCCGTGCCGCGTCGAAGCTGAAAATTTGCCCATCATTTTAGAGCATTTGGCAAGCCCCGGGCTCATCGTCGTTTGTATCACGGTGTAACGGCAGCCGGCGCAACAGGCGCACGTTTGCATTTCGCCGCCGGCCTCGCTATGCTCGGGCCACGCCTTTTCCTCCCCCGATGCTGCCGCGATGCCCATCCAGACGCCCGCCTTGACGCCTGCCGCCAACCCGCCACGCCACCCCTGGCCGCGCGCCGTCCTGTTCGACCTGGACGATACCCTGTGGCCGATCGCGCCCGTGATCCTGCAGGCCGAGCAGACCCTGTTTGCCTGGCTTGCAAGCAACGCGCCGCGCGTGGCCGAACGCTTCACCATCGACAGCCTGCGCCAGGCGCGCCTGGCGTTGCTGGCCAGCCGCCCGGAATTCCAGCTCGACCTCGGCGCCCTGCGCCGCGCCGGCTTGCTGGCGGCCTTCGAGCAGGCCGGCGAAGACACGGCCAAGGTCGAACTGGCGATGGTCGAGTTCTTTGCCGCGCGCAATGCCGTGACGCCCTACGACGATGTGCTGCCCGGCCTGCTGCGCCTGAAGAGCCGGGTGCTGCTCGGTGCGGTCACCAATGGCAATGCCGACCTGCATACCATCGGCCTGGCGCACCATTTCCAGGCCTCGGTGTCGGCACCGCGCTTCGGCCGCGCAAAACCGGACCCGGCCATCTTCCATGCCGCCTGCGAGGCGCTCGGCGTGGCCCCGCAGGAAGCCGTGTACGTCGGCGACGACCTGATCCTGGATGTGCAGGGCGCCCAGCGCGCCGGGCTGCGCGGCGTGTGGATGAACCGCACCGCCAGCCGTCGCCACCTGGAAGAGGGCGTGCAGCCGGATGCGATCGTCGCCAACTTCGACGAACTGATTGCCTGGCTCGCGCAGGAATATGACCAACTGCGTGACTGACTGCACAGCCGCGTGGCAAAGGTGCATAATGGAAGCGGAACCAATTCCCGGTTTTTCCTTCGTTTCCCTCCATGCAACTTGAACCCCGTGCCCAAACCCTGCTGAAAGCCCTGGTCGAGCGCTACATCGCCGATGGCCAGCCGGTCGGGTCGCGCGCGCTGTCGAAGATCTCGGGCCTGGACGTGTCGCCGGCCACGATCCGCAACATCATGGCCGACCTCGAGGAAATGGGCTATGTCGCCAGTCCCCACACCTCGGCCGGGCGCGTGCCCACGCCGCGCGGCTACCGCCTGTTCGTCGACACCCTGCTCACCGTGCAGCAGTTGGGCGAGGGCGGAGTGGACGCCGAGCGCATGTGCCTGAGCGCCCACCAGCCGCAGAAAGTCATCGCCAACGCGGCGCAGATGCTGTCCTCGCTGACGCAATTCGCCGGCGTGGTGCAAAGTCCGCGGCGCGAATCGGTGTTCCAGCAGATCGAATTCTTGCGCCTGTCGGAAAAGCGCATCCTGCTCGTGATCGTCGATCCGCGCGGCGACGTCCAGAACCGCCTGCTGCTCACCGACGTCGACTACACGCCGGCCCAATTGGTGCAGTCGGCAAATTACCTGAACCAGAATTTCGCCGGG
>DAMABW010000070.1:0-13041 GCA_031999925.1 Massilia sp.
GTCGCCGCTGCGCACGGTACCGTCGGCCGCCAGGTAAGGAATCGTGGCGGGCGTGGTGAAGATGTTGTCGTCGAGGACGATCACGTTTGCCGCGTTTTCCTGGGCCAGCGCACGCGCTTCGGCGGAACCTGCCGGATAGCGGTTGGTCGGAATTTCGCGGCGGCCGTTCGACAGCACCAGTTCGCCGCGGTCGCCCAGGTAGGCGTTGCCATTGACGGTGAGCGGATTCGTGAAGCGCACCAGCATGCCTTCCACGCGCGCCAGGTCGGTCGGCAGCTCGATGTTGGTCGGGGCGATGCTGTAGCCGGCGCCCAGTTTCGTGGTCGCGGTCAGGTCCTTGAATTCGGTATAGGAACGGGTGGCGCCGCTTGGCGTGTATTCGGTGACGGTGCCGGTGATGCGCACCAGGTCGCCGACGTTCACGCCGGTGTTGCTGCTGAAGACGAAGATGCCGTCCGAGGTGGCCGGGTCGCCGTCGCCGTTGACGTCCTGGATGAAGTAGCCGCTGCCCACCTTGTGGGTCACGACGCCTTGCGTGGTCTGGACCGTGTTGTTGTAGGCGCTCTTCGGGTTCGGGCCCTGGATCTGCGGGATGGTCAATTGGCCGGCCACGCTCACGGCGACGTTGCAGCTGGCATCCTGGCCATCGTTGTTGGCGAACGTGATCGTCAGCGGGTAGTTGCCGGCAGCGAGGGACGGGTCGATGCTCAGGGTGGCGTTCGCACTGCCGCCGACGGCGCCGGCCGGGGTGAAGCCGGTGATGCTGATGCCGGGCACGGCGCCCGAGGCGATGAAGGCATTGTTGACGATGCTGTCGCGGTCGCTTGCCGAGAGCGCGGCGGTCGTGCCGCGGCCGAATTCGACCTGCACGCCGGCCGGGCAGCTCAGCACGATCGGGTAGGCGACCGGACCGCCGCCGCCGCAGGCGTTCAGCGGCGAGCTGGCGCGGCGCGGGCCGGCCACCGGTGCGGCCGTGAAGTCGCTGCCGTTGTTGTCGGTGTCGATGCAGCCGAGTTCGCCGCGCTGGATGGAATTCGCGATCGACGGCGCCGGGGCCACGCTGCCCTCGAAGCGGTTCGCGGTACCGAAGCCGACCAGGTCGATCACGGCTTCGCCTTCGGCGGTGGTCATGGCCTTGGCCACACTCGCCAGCGCCACCTTGCCGGTGGTGGCCGACAGCGCCAGGCCGCCCGTGGCGTCGCCCTGGCCGACGTCCGTGCCGGTGCTGGCGGTTTGTGCGGTGACGAGGTAGTACTGGCCCGGCTGCAGGACAGTGTTGGTCAAGGCAATCGCTTGCCAGGTGCTGCCCGTGGCCGACTGGTATTGCACGCTCCAGCCATTCAGGCTGACCGGCGCGCTGCTGCGGTTGAACAGCTCGACGAAGTCCTTGTTCCAGAGCGCGCCGCCGCTGCCGGCGCCGCCGTAGTACTGGCTGATGACGACATCGGCCGGGGCCGCAAACGCTGGGACCGACAGACTGGCCAACAGGGCGGCCAGGACAGTCAGCCGACCGGCTGGGTTATTTCTTGCAACGTGCATTTTCATGGGCATCCTGGGGTGTGGTAGGAAAGCAAAGTATTCTTGTCGTTACAACTAGGCATTTTATTATCAGAAACGATAATAAATCCACAATTTGACAAGATAATGACAAGCAATCTCCTTGCCGGTGCAACGGATGAGGTATCCCGACAACATATGCACGGATTGCGCGCAGCGCTGCTGCACAACAGCGCACCGGCGCGCATCGTCATGCATCAGCGGCGCCGGTAAGGCGCGGCCAGCGGCTCGCCGATGAACAGGCCCTGGGCCGGCCAGGCCACGCTCTTCCAGTAGGCTTCGATGGGGCTGTCGCCCTGCAGGTAGTGGCGCAGCAGCACGGTCGGGTTCGGGAATTTCTGCCAGTGGCTGCAGGGTTCGCTGACGGTGCCGTAGCTGGCGGTGGCGCCCGCTTCCAGCCAGCGCAGGCTGCTCATCTGGCCGTTTCCGAGCAGGTCGCCGCCATACGAAGTGAGATGATCGGCCAGGGCGCCGGGCAGGAAACGCAGGGTGTCGAGCCGGTCGACGCTGGCCTTGCCGAGCTGGTAGACCATGATGTCGTCGACCTGGTCCAGCGCCTCGGCCTGGAGGCGCTTGATCTCGAGCTGCTTCGCCGCGATGCGCCCGGCCGGCGGGAAAAAGGCGGCGCGGCTGTTGCGCGTGGTCTCGCTCGTGGTCAGGTAATAGGCGCTGGCCGGCACCTGGCGAAAACCGCCCGTCACGCCGCGGTCGACCAGCGCTTTCGCCGCCGCCACCGACTCGGTCGGCAGCAGCATGGACAGGCGCATGCCATGGCTGGTGAAGGGATACCGGCTGGGCGCATTGAAGTAAGCGCTGGGCTGGCTGGCGGCGCAGGTGTCGCGGCACAAGGCGGCGTCAAAGCCGAGCGTGTACGCGGCGGTAATGCTGTTGCAGGCCACGGCATACGGCGCGGTCCAGACCATCAGCACGGCCTGGATGCCGGGGCCGAGCTGGCTGTCGATTTCCGCCTTGAGCAGGCGAAAGCGCGCCGGCTCCAGGCTGTGCGGTTTGCCGGGAATGCGCACGTGGACCACGTTCGCGGCCGGGATGCCGCGCCGTTCGCGGTAGTAGGCGGCCACGGCGACGCTGGCCGGATCGGCGTCGTTGACGACGACCGCCAGTTGCGCGGGCCCGAGCCCGCCCGTCTCCACAGCCTGCGCCTGCGCCGGCGCGGCGCCGTGCAGGACCAGGAAGGGCAGAAGCGCCGCGCGCAGGAGCCGGAGCATGGGCCGGCCGTCAGGCGCAGGTCGATCGGAATCGACGGCCCGCCTGTTGCCGCCGCCCCAGCCTTGTTCGGTGCAACCCCATTGCCAGCAGCCCCAGGCCCGCCGCCAGCATGGCCGCCCGCGCCGGCTCGGGGATCGGCGACACCGCATACACTTCGAGCGCATCGATGCGCAGGAAGCGGCCGCCGATGCTGCCGTCGACGATGCTCTGCCCTTCCCCATCCGGATTGCCATAGCTCAGGCGCCAGGAAAAGGCGGTGTCGAGCCGGTCGTTGACGAACAGGTCGGGTCCGGCGCCGAAGGTCGGCCCCTGGTCGGGCGCATTGAAGGTCTGGAACGAGCCCTGGCTGGGCAGCTCGAAGCTGGTCGGCACCTGGCGGTAGACGGCCGGCTCGGTGAGGTTGAAGATGAAGGCGGTGCGCTGGAAGTCGCGCTGGGTGATGTTCCAGCCGCCGTCGAACTCCCAGCTTTGCGGATTGTAGCCGCCGACCAGCCAGCTGGCGTTGGCCGGGTCGCTCACGCGCAGCAGCGTGAAGGTATCGCCGCGGCCGTCGGCGGCGGCGTGGAAGTCGAGCGAGTCGTCGCCCGGCTGGCGCGTGTAGAGATTGGAAAAGACCTGGTCGCCGGCGCCGAGCCAGCGTTCGAGCTGGCCTTCGAGCAAGGGGTCGAGCGGCGGTGCGCCGGTTTGCGCCGCGGCCTGCGGTGCGGCCGTGGCCAGAACGGCCAGCGCGAGCGCGCCGGCGGCAAAGAACGTCTTCATGATCACCTCCTGACGGGGTTCACTGACCCGGGCATTGTATGCCTGACTGTGGGAGGGTCTCACACTGTTGACTTAGGGATGTTGCGCTGCTGTAGGGTGGGTTCTCGAACCCACCACGAGGGTGCCGGCAGACCATCAGCCTCGGCAGTTGCCGGCAGACCATCGGCCTCGGCAGTTGCCGGCAGACCAACGGCCCGGGCAGGTGGCTCGCACGCGCCGTTGTGGTGGGTTCGAGAACCCACCCTACGCCACCGCCGCCAGCCCAATAAAAAACGGGCCTTGCGGCCCGTTCCTGTTCCTGCGCCAGGCGTGCTTACGAACGCTTGTAGATATCCTCGAAGCGGACGATGTCGTCCTCGCCGAGGTAGCTGCCCGACTGCACTTCGATGATGTGCAGCGGTAGCTTGCCCGGGTTTTCCAGGCGGTGGTTCATGCCGATCGGGATATACGTCGATTCGTTTTCCGACAGCAGGCTGACCGTGTCGCCACAGGTCACGCGCGCGGTGCCCGACACCACGACCCAGTGCTCGGCGCGGTGGTGGTGCATCTGCAGCGACAGTTTCTCGCCCGGCTTCACCGTGATGCGCTTGACCTGGAAACGGTCGCCTGCATCGATGCCCTCGTAGTGGCCCCATGGACGGTAGACGCGGGTGTGGTGCAGGTGCTCGGTGCGCTCTTTCGCCTTCAGGTGATCGACCACCTGCTTGACGCGCTGGACCTGGTCCTTGTGTGCGACCAGCACCGCGTCCTGGGTCTCGACGACGACGATGTCCTCGACGCCGACCACGGCCACGATGCGGCTTTCGGCGCGCACCAGGGAGTTCTTCACGCCGTCGAGGTAGACGTCGCCGCGCTGGGCGTTGCCGTTCTCGTCGTGCGGTTGCACTTCCCACAGGGCCGACCAGGAACCGACATCGCTCCAGCCGATGTCGGCCGGCACCACCACGGCGTCATGGGTGTGCTCCATGACGGCATAGTCGATCGAGTCCGATGGGCAGGCCGTGAAGGCGGCTTCGTCGAGGCGGCAGAAATCGAGGTCGCGGTAACCCTCGTGCACCGCCTTGTCGGCGGCCTGGGCGATTTCCGGCGCAAACTTCGCCAGTTCGGCCAGGTAGCGCTCGGCGGCGAACATGAACATGCCGCTGTTCCAGTAATAGCCGCCGTCGGCCAGGAAGGCCTGGGCCGTGGCCAGGTCCGGCTTCTCGACGAAGCGTTCGACCTGGTAGCAGTCTTCGCAATTGGCCAGCGCGGCGCCACGGCGGATGTAGCCATAGCCGGTTTCCGGCGCCTTCGGCACGATGCCGAAGGTGGCCAGGCCGCCGCCCTGCACCATGGTGGCGGCGCGCAGCACGGCTTCTTTGAAGGCTTCGCGGTTTTCGATCACGTGGTCGGCCGGCAGCACCAGCATGACCGCCTCCGGATCGACCGACTTCAGGTAGTGGGCTGCCGCCGCCACGGCCGGCGCGGTATTCCGGCCGACCGGCTCGAGCAGGATCCCCAGCGGCTTGATGCCTGCCGCGCGCAGCTGCTCGGCCACCATGAAGCGGTGGTCATTGCCACACACGACGAGCGGCGCCATCAGACCAGGCAGGCCGTCGACGCGCAGCGCCGTTTCCTGCAGCATGGTCTTGTCCGCGACCAGCGGCAGCAGCTGCTTGGGCAGCACGGCGCGCGACAGGGGCCACAGACGGGTACCGGCGCCGCCGGAGAGGATCACTGGGTAAATCTTCATGCGTTCGCTTTCTCTAGGTTGTTACTTTTTTGACTTGCGATTTCCTTGCGGCTGCTGCGGCGGCGATCGCGCGCATTCAGCCATTCCTCGGAACCGTATTCGGAGGCGTGCTTCATTTCCCCGGCGCGGTCGACACTGTATTCCTTGAAAACTATCATTTCATGCAATGTTACATCATGCAACACGCGAGTATATTCAAACAACACACTGCGCACGATTTCCGCGCCTTCGCAGATGTGGCTGCCGTGTCCGATCCAGGTCGGGCCCACGATGTGGGCGCCCGCCTCGACCCGCACGCCCGAGCCGATGTAGACCGGTCCTTCGATCTTGGTGCCGCCGCTCCAGTCGATGCTGGTGTTCAGGCCGGTCCAGATGCCGGGCTCGATCTGGATGCCCGGCACGTCCATGTGATTGACTTCGCCGGTCAGCACGGTCTGCAGCACTTCCCAGTAGTCGCTCATGGTGCCGATGTCGAGCCAGTTGAACGGACGCGTCTGGGCATAGAACGGCAGGCCGCGCTCGGCCAGCAGCGGGAACAGTTCCGAGCCGATGTCGAAGGCCTTGCCCGGCGGGATCAGGTCGATCACTTCCGGTTCGAAGATGTAGATGCCGGTGCTGATGTAGTTCGACAGCGCTTCTTCCTGGCTCGGCTTTTCCTGGAACTGCTTGATGCGGCCTTCCTCGTCGGTGACGACCACGCCGTACGAAGACACCTTGTCCCACGGGACTTCCTTGGTGATGACCGAAGCCATCGCCCCCTTGCGGCGGTGTTCCAGCAGGGCCGCCTTCAGGTCGAGGTCGATCAGTGCGTCGCCGCACAGCACGATGGTGGTGTCGTCGAAGAAGCCGCCGAATTCCTGGATCTTCTTCATGCCGCCGGCCGAGCCGATCGGCTCGGGCACGACCGTGCCGTCGTCGGTCATGTAGCCTTCGAAGGAGTAACCGATCTGCACACCGAACTGCTCGCCTTCGCCGAAATACTCTTCGATCTTTTCGTGCAGCCAGCTGACGTTGACCATGATTTCCGTGATGCCATGTTTCTTCAGGTGCTCGACCAGGTAAGCCATCACCGGTTTGCCGAGCAGGGGAATCATCGGTTTCGGAAGGTCGTACGTGAGCGGGCGAACGCGCGTGCCCTTGCCTGCCGCGAGAATCATTGCTTTCATTGAACCGTCCTCATTGTGTTTGCTGTTGAGCTAATAGGCTGTAAAACTTTGTCTTGTTTGTTCTTGGGTTTTGTCGCCTGTGATTTTTTTCGTCCCGGAAGGCGTCAAGCCTTGCCGTTGACGGTCTGGTAGTGCCAGGTGTCGGCGCACATCTGCGCCACGTCGCGCGTGGCTTCCCAGCCGAGTTCGTCGCGCGCGCGGGCCGGATCGGCGTAGCACTTGGCGATGTCGCCCGGACGGCGGTCGACGATCTGGTAGGGAATCGGGCGGCCGCAGGCTTTTTCGAACGCCGCCACCATTTCCAGCACGCTGTTGCCGCGGCCGGTGCCGAGGTTGTAGGTGAGCAGGCCCGGCGCCTTGGCCAGCTTTTCCAGGGTCTTCACGTGGCCGATCGACAGGTCCACCACGTGGATGTAGTCGCGCATGCCGGTGCCGTCCGGGGTCGGATAATCGCCGCCGTAGACCGACAGCTTCTCGCGCTGGCCGGTGGCCACTTGCGCGATGTAGGGCACGAGGTTGTTCGGGATGCCGGAAGGCTCTTCGCCGATCAGGCCGCTCTCGTGGGCGCCGACCGGGTTGAAGTAGCGCAGCAGCGCGATGTGCCAGTCCGGCTGGGCCTTGATCAGGTCGCGCAGGATGTCTTCGATCATGAGCTTGCTGCGGCCGTAGGGATTGGTGGCCGAGAGCGGGAAGTCTTCCAGGATCGGCACCGAGGCCGGATCGCCATACACGGTGGCCGACGACGAGAACACCAGGGTCTTCACGCCGAACTTGGCCATGGTTTCGAACAGCACCACGCTGCCGGAAACGTTGTTGTCGTAGTAGCGCAGCGGCTCGGCCACCGATTCGCCAACGGCCTTCAGGCCGGCGAAGTGGACCACGGCATCGACCTTGTGGGCGGCAAAGGCCGCTTCCATCGCCGCGCGGTCGCGGATGTCGGCTTCGATCAGCTCGAAGGTCTTGCCGGTAATCTGTTGCACGCGCTCTTGCACGGTGCGCTGGGCGTTCGAGAGATTGTCGACCACGACCACATCGTACCCGGCCTGCTGCAACTCGACGACGGTGTGGGAACCGATGTAGCCCACGCCGCCCGTAACCAGAATCTTCATTGTCGTCACTCTCTATGTATGTGCTGTTAATGCGTGTTGATACGCGCCTGTCTCGGCGCTCCAGGACGGCACTGCGCCATCCCCCCTTTGTTCTTCCGGTGGCGGCTTCTATGGCCGCTTTCCCTATTTCCGTCACCCTTGCGGGTGTGTCATACCTTGCGTCCGGCCGCTTCCTTGATGAACAGCCAGATGAAGGCCATGTCGTCGATGAAGTAACGGCGGAACATGCGGCGCGGCTCTTGCAGGAAGCGGTAGAACCACTCCAGGCCGGCACGCTGCATCCAGCGCGGCGCGCGGCGTACCCGTCCGGTCGCCACGTCGAAGGTCCCGCCCACGCCCATGGCGAACGGGATCTTCATCTCGGCTTGCCAGCGGCCGAGAAATTGTTCTTTCTTGGGCGAGCTGATCGCCACGAACAGCAAATCGGCGCCGCTGGCGCGCACCTGCCCGGCCACCTGCGCTTCTTCCGCTTCCGTCCAGTAACCGTTGCGCCAGCCGGCGATCGCCAGTTCCGGATAACGGCGGCGGTAGGTATCGGCCACTGCCGCCACCACTTCCTCGCGCGCCCCGAGCAGGAACACGCGCCAGCCCTTCTCGCCGGCGCGCCGCATCAGCGCCTCGAACAAGTCGATGCCGGCGACGCGTTCCTTGAGCGGTTTGCCGAGCAGGCGCGACGCCCATACCACCGGCATGCCGTCGGCATTCACCAGCGCGCATTCGTTGACGATGCGACGCAGGTCCGGATCGCGGCTGGCCTTCACCAGCTTGTCGACATTCACCACCACGTGCTGATGGGGCTGGCCGGAGCGGATGAATTCCTCGATGCGCACGAGGGTTTCCTCCATCGACAGATTGTCGATCCTGCAGCCCATCATCGTGATGGCGGATGTCATTGCCGTCTCATCCCAGTTCGCCCGCGAGGATCGCGACGATGCGTTCGGCGGCCTTGCCGTCCCACAGGTGCGGGCGGCGGCCCTGCTTGCCTTCGCCGCGCAAGACCTTGCGCGCTTCCAGCAGGATCTTTTCCGGGTCGGTGCCGGCCAGCACGTTCGAGCCTTCGTCCACCGTCACCGGGCGTTCGGTGTTTTCGCGGATGGTCACGCAAGGCACGCCCAGGGCCGTGGTTTCTTCCTGCAGGCCGCCGGAGTCGGTGAGCACGACAGCCGCGTCTTTCCAGAGGTTCAGGAAGGCCATGTAGGCTTGCGGGCCGGCCAGGGTGACGTTCGGGCCGAGGTCGATGCCGAACTTCTCGATGTTGGCGCGAGTACGCGGGTGCACCGGGAAGATCAGCGGCAGTTCGGTCGCGATCTCCTTCAGGGCGCCGGCGATACGGGCGAAGGTTTCCGGCTCGTCGACATTGCTCGGGCGGTGCATGGTGACCACGCCATAGCGGCCGCCGTTTTCCTGCGCCGCGGCCTTGAAGGCGGCGGTCTCGAAACCCGAGGTATCTGCACGCGTGAGCTTGTCGGCCTGGTACAGCACGTTGTCGACCATCACGTGGCCGACGTAGTGCACGGCGGAATCGGGCTTGCCTTCGCGGCGCAGGTGCTCGACGGCGGCCGGTTCGGTGGCGAAGAACCAGTCCGAGATGCTGTCGGTGACGAGACGGTTGATTTCTTCCGGCATCGACATGTCGCCGCTGCGCAGGCCGGCCTCGACGTGGGCTACCGGGATGTTCAGTTTCTTGGCGACGATCGAGCAGGCGAGCGTGGAATTCACGTCGCCCACCACCAGCACGGCGGCCGGACGTTCGGCCACGCAGAGTTCCTCGAAGCCGACCATGATCTTCGCGGTCTGCTGGGCGTGGCTACCGCCGCCGGCGGCCATGAACACGTCGGGCTGGGGAATGCCGAGTTCCTCGAAGAAAACGTCGTTCATGTCGCGGTCGTAGTGCTGGCCGGTGTGGATGATCTTGAAGCTCAGCTTGTCCTGGGCCTGCAAGGCGCGCACGATCGGCGCGATTTTCATGAAATTCGGGCGTGCGCCCGCGACCAGATAAATAAGCATGTTTGGACGATCCTGCACTGTAGTAATTATAGAAACCGTGTTTGTGGCGCTTGATAATGTCGAACTTGGTAAATCTGAAACTAATTAGAAAAACGTTATTGTAAACCTGCACTCGACAGGAACGGCGGACGATACGGTGCTGATGCGCAGCACGTCGCACGGCTCCTTCGATTCGTAGCAGCGCGAGTACCAGCCGAGCGGCGGATTTTCGGCGCCGCGCACCAGTTCCAGTTTCAGGTCGGCGCCGCTGGCCTGCATCTGCAGGGCGAAGCGCTTGCCGCGCACGTGCAAACCGGTACTGGTCAGGCGCACGTTCAGTTCAGGCGCGAAATGCCAGAACAGTTCCAGCGGATGCGGCCGTTTGCCGGCCACCTCGTCGCGCACCGTCAGCGTCGAGCTGGTGGCGTCGAAGCGCACGCTGCGCACATGGCGCACCGGGTCGGACAGGCGCGCGTAACCGTCGTGCGAGCCGCGGAAATCGAATTCGTGGGGCGAGGTCGGCATCCTTTCGATGCTGGCGCGCGCTTTTCTCAGCCACAGGAAGCGCCCGCCCGAGACCGATTGGTCGCGGTTGTCGATGCGCACCGTGTTGTGGCTTGATGTGCCGCGGAAGTAGTCGCGCCACTTCTGGTCTTGCCAGTACGAATAGGTGCCGGGGTCGACCAGGACTTCCTCGCCGGCGACCGACAGCGTCATCGACAGGGCGTCGGCGTGGCCATGGGCAGCGATCCCCAGATAGCCAAGCGGGCCGCAGTCGAGCATGCCCTTGATTTCGTCGGGCGCGCCGAAGTGCGAACCGAACAGGAAGTAGCCGCCGTCGGGGAAGGCCCAGCCGGTGTCGGGCTCGTGGGCGTCGGCGTCGGGACGGCGCCCCGGCAGCGCGTGCAGCAGCCAGCGCACGCCGGGGTGGTTGTCGGGGGCGGCGCCGAACACGGTGTCGCCCAGCGCCAGCAGTTGCGCGGCGCGGTCGCTGCCGGCGGCGTCGAGGCGGAACACGATGCCGTCGTCGGCGTCGCCCACCATCGGCACGTGGCCGCCGACGTCGCGCACCGAGCGCAGGAAGCGCAGCGCACGCTGCAGCACGCCCCAGTAGTTGCGCGAGAACGGCACGCCGGTCGCCTGCCCCACCAGGCCGGCCACGAACAGGAATTCGGCCGAGAACACGTGGTAGGCAAAAGCTTGTTCGCGGTTCACGCCGTCGAGCGAATACTGCAGGCGCGATTGCTGCTCGAGCTCGCGCCGCGCCTGCTCCATCCAGGCGCCCGATTCCTTCCAGCAGGGCCAGACCGAGGCGCCGACGAACAGGCCGGTCAGCTCGCCGATCAGGTGGTTGTTGGCCGATGAGTGGCGCGACAAATTGCGCGCGATGGTGCGGCAATGGGCGTGGATGCTGTCGAGCCAGTCGGCGCGCAGGCGCCCGCCGGACTCGCCGGCGAACAGGCTGCTCGTCTCGCCGCCCACCAGTTGCCACAGCAAGGCCCAGTTGACCAGGCGGATGCCCATTTCGAGCGGGCTGGTCCAGTTGGGGCCGGTCAGCGGCGGACACTGGTCTAGCCAGCTGCGCAACTGCTGTTCGAGCGCGTGCAGCCAGCGCACTTCGCCCGACACGCTCCAGGCTTGCGCCAGGCGCACCAGGTGCAGGTGGCGGTTCAGTTCCCAGACGTGCTTGATGTCGCCGACCAGTTCCTGCTTGTCGATGGCGATGTCGCCCGAGAACACCGCCGGACCGGTGATGCCGCTGTCGGGGTCGCGGTTCCAGACGGTGGGCACGCCGACGTCGAAGCTGCGGTCGGCGAACAGCACCACGTGGCCGGCGCAGACGCGGTCGGCTTCGGCCAGCAGGGCCTCGATCTGGACCGGGTCGAGCGCCGGGGCGCCGTGGACATCGAAGGTGCGGGCACGCGGCAAGGGCGCGGGCGCCGCCCGATGGGCCGCACCGCGGCTCATCCTCGTGCGCGCCGCCTGGCGCACCCGGTAGCCGATCTCGGCCACCGACATGCAGCGCAAACGGTTGACCAGCCAAACCATGCGTACTGTTGCGTTCATTGCGTCCCCGCCAAATCGTTGTAGATCGCGGCCAGCCGGCCGCAGACTGCCCGTGTCGAATACCGCGCTTCCACCGTGGCGCGCGCCTGCACGCCAAGTTGCCGCCGCAGGCTGTCGTCATCGAGCAAGCGCGCCAGTGCGGCGGCCAGCGCGGCCGCATCATGCGCCGGCACCAGCAAGCCGTTCACGCCATCCTGCACGAGTTCCGGAATACCGCCCACGCTGCTGGCCACCACCGCCTTGCCGGCCGCCATGGCCTCGAGTACGGCCATCGGCAAGCCCTCGGCGTGCGAAGCCAGGCAGAACACGCCGGCACGCGCCAGTTCGGCGTCGCGCGCAGCGCCGTCCAGCCAGCCCCGCAATGCGATGCGGTCGGCGATACCGCGCGCGGCGGCGCCGCGTCGGAATCCGTCCAGGTCGCCATTGCCGCCCATCACCAGGCGCAGTTGCGGAAAACGCGGCGCCAGTGCGGCCACGGCGTCCAGCAGTTCGGCCGTGCCCTTGGCCGGTTCCAGGCGGCCGAGGAAGAGGATGCGGCCGGGCTCGCCTTCGCCGCCGGCGGCATCCGTTGCGGGCAGCGGCACCGCGTTCGGCACCACGGCCACGCGCGCCCTGGGCGCGAAGCCGGTCAGGAAAGCGGCCCAACTGTCGGACAGGGCGATGACGAGCGAGCTGCGTTCCAGGGTGTGGCGGATCCAGCGCCGCATCAGGACGCCGGAACGCTCCAGCGCATACTGGCGGAAAGTGCCGCCATGCAGGTGGAAGATCGTCTTGCAGCCGCTGGCGCGTGCCAGCAGCAGGACCAGCGACTTGCGCACGAAACTCGCCCCCGAGGAGGCGTGCGCGTGGACGATGTCCGGACGGCGCAGCAGGCAGGTGCGCAAGGTGGTCCAGAGGCCGGCGCAGCCATGGCAGAGCTTGGCCAGTGCACTTCCTTCGCGGTGGGTGCTGACGTAGTGCACGGCTTCGCGCTCGAACAGGCCGCTCGCGCGCAGCACCGACAATACCGCCGCCACCCCACCCCGCCCGTCGAGGGCCGTGCCGACCATCAGGATGCGCGGCGCGCGCGCTCTCATGCGCGGACTCCGGACAAGCTTGGCGCCAGGATGGTGGGGAAGAAGGCGTTCACGTTTCTTGATAAAGGTACAATATTTCGATCATACATCAATCATTTCTCCTCCCGCGCACGGTTCACATGTCAAATGCAATAAATTCGTATTTGCCGTTCGGACCACGCGGAATCGCCGCAACCCGCTCCACGTCTACTTCGACGCCGGGCACACGCAGGAGAAACTTGCTGCGCAGCGCGGCTTCGTCGGCGGCGCCGAAGGCATCGGTGGTGACCACCCGCAACACGAAACGGGCGTCGCCCCGATACAACACCTGGCCTTCGAGCAGGCCGCGTTCATGCCCTTGGAACACGCGGTCGAGCCGGGCC
>DAMABW010000070.1:13051-15187 GCA_031999925.1 Massilia sp.
GCCACGATGCGCCCGTCGGGCAAGGTGACGGTCTTTTCCTGGCGTCCGATCACCGCCTTGACGGTAGGGAAAACCCGGCCGCAGGCGCAGGGCGTGCCGTTGCCGGGAACGACGCGGTCGCCGGTACGGTAGCGCGACAGGGGCATGGCCGGGTTGTTCAGGGTGGTGCCGACCAGTTCGCAGCTGCCGTCCGCCAACTCCAGCAACTCGACGCCGCCGTAGTCGGTGAGCACATGGTAGTTGCCGCGCTCGCAACTGCCGATCGCCACCACCCGTTCGGCCTGCCCGTACCAGTCGTAGACGGGCACGCCGAAGGCGGTTTCCACGGCGCTGCGCACGCCGGGTTCCAGGGTTTCCGAGGACGTCAGCACCCCGCGCAGGGCGCGCCCGCGGTAGCGCTGCCCCACCGCATTCAGCCAGGCCGCCAGGGCGCCGACCGAGGACGGATAGGCGTGGATGACGACCGGGTCGTGCCGTTCGAGCGCGCCGACATAGGCGCGGATGGTGGCATCCGACAGGTGGTAGGACGACATCATGAGCACCTTGCCGAACCAGTCGTGGCACCAGTAGCGCCCGTCCGGCGGCTGCTCGCGGCAGACGATCTCGCCGCGTATCCAGGCGCGGCGCTGGCCATGGCGCCAGCCGATCCAGGCCAACTGGCGCTGGATGAAGCCTTCTTCGCGGATCACGGCGCCCAGGGTCTGCACCAGCGCCAGCGGCGAACCCGAGGTGCCGCTGGTGCGGATCGTGTTGCGCAGCAGCGTGCCGAGGCTGCGCGGACGCAGGAAGCGCTCGGGGTGGCGCTGAACCTCGGTCTTGGCCAGCAAGCGCGTTGCCGGGTGGAGACGGCGCAGGCGGGTGCCGTCGGCGTCGATGCTGACGCCGATGCGGCGCGCGCGCCGTGCGATCGCGGCGTTCAGCAGCGCCGGCGACCGCTCCACCGCCGCCAGGCGCGGGTAGACCAGGTAGCGCCCCCAGAAACCGCGCAGCAATTCGCGCAGCACCGAGCGCAACGTGAACTTCAGGGAGTAGGTCCACATGGCGGGCAGATGGCGCTATAGGCCTGCGCGACCTTGCGGCCGAGGATGTCGTAGCTGCGGTTGGCGCGCACCCAGGGCGGCCCGCGCGCGGCCAGTCCGGCAGCCAGAACGCGGTCGTCGAGCAGGCGCAAGGTGGCGTCGGCAAAGGCCTGGGCCCCCATCGGCACGCACAGCCCGGCCCCGCTGTCGGCGAGGACCAGGGCCTGGTCGGGAATATCGTTGGCCACGCTCGGAATGCCCAGCGCCAGGTATTCGACCAGCTTGGTCGGCGAGGACACGTCGAACAGGGGGCCGCGCGGGATCGGCGACAGGCCAACCTCGGCGCGCAGCGCATAGCCGAGCGCCTCCTGCTGCGGCAACCAACCGGTCAGCAGCACGTGCTCGCCCAGCTTCAGGCCGGCGATCTCGCGCCGCATCCAGGCCATCTCGTCGGGCGAGGGAGCATCACCCACGATGACCAGCAGGATGTCGGGTTGGCGCGCGCGCAGCAGCATGACCACGTCGAGCAGGAAGCCGGACTGGCGCGACTGGGCCACGCTGCCCAGGTAGACCACGACGCGGCGCCCGTCCAGGCGCGGGTCGGCGCTGGGGACGATGGCGCTGCGCTCGAAGCGCGCGCTGTCGACGCCCATCGGCACCGCCGTCATGCGCGCCAAGGCGATACCGCGCCCGGCCAGCCAGGCGCGCATCGCCTCGCTCTGGACGAACACGTGGTCGGCACGCGGCAGGACCAGCCGGTACAGCAGCAGGCGCGAGGCGCCGGCGCGCAGCGCATGGGCCAGCCACAAGGCTCCCCGGCCGCGCGCGCGGATGGCGTCGCGCCGTACCTCGAAACCTTCGACGATGGGGAAGGACATCCAGTAGACGAAAGGCAGGCCCAGCAGGCGCGCGGCGAGCCAGGCCAGCCAGGCGCTGGCGATCTTGTCGCGCACCTGGATGCAGCCCGGACGCGTGCGGCGCCAGGCGCGCAGCAGGCCGAGCAGGTCCCAGAAGGGCGACAGCAAGGCGGCGAAGCGGCAGCCCAGGCTGCCGACCACATGCATTCCGCCCGGGCCGGCCGACGCCGCGGCATCGGGCTGCCCGGCACTGTCGGGGC
>DAMABW010000071.1:0-14886 GCA_031999925.1 Massilia sp.
GGCGGCTGGTTCTGGTTCGGCGCGCTGAACCGCATGCGCCACATGGTCGAGCAGATCGACGACCTGGCGCGCGGCAACAAATTCGAGATCAGCTGGCCGGCCGAGCCCATGAGCCCGGCGCGCGCCAGCCTCGACACGCGCACCCTGTGCCAGCTGCTGACCGACCGCCGTTTCCACTTCGGCCTGCTGACCGGGCACTCGAAAGGCAACCTGGTGATCTCGGAAGCGCTGTATGCGCTGCGCGACGAGCACCAGGACGACGCCCTCGGCGACCTGGCCATCGTCACGATCTCGGCGGCGATCGCCATGCCGCCGCGCTACCGCAACATCATCGACGTGATGGGCGAAGTCGACTGGTTCGGCGCCATGAATTCGAACATGGCGATTAGCGTCGAGTACCGCCCGCGCAACGCCTGGCACCACACCAACACGGAGCTGAACTGGCACCTGCCGGTGCGCGAGGTGATGAGCGCACTGCGCCGCAAGCCGGGCATTTCGCTGCGCCACTGAGGTTCGCAAGAGGCCGGCGAGCGGGCGGCAGGGGCGCGCACGCCTGAAGCGTTGCAACTGACAGTGGAAGACAAAGCGCGTAGGATGCGATGATCTTCTGTCAAGGCTTTCGTGCCGATTACCCTGCATGCAGTTAATCCTCACAACCGGTTTCATCTTCCTCATTGTCCTCTGGGGGATCTTTTCCCCAGCCAGCATGGCGGCCCTGTTCGACCTGCTGCTGGCCTCGATCACGCGTAATTTCGGCTGGTTTTATTTGTGGCTGGTGCTCGGCCTGGTGTTGTTCGCGGGCTTCCTCGCCTTCAGTCGCTACGGCAACCTGAAGCTCGGCGACGACGACGAAGAGCCCGAGTTCTCGAACGCCACCTGGTTCTCGATGCTGTTCGCGGCGGGCATGGGCATCGGCCTGGTGTTCTGGGGCGTGGCCGAGCCGATCTCGCACTTCACCACCGCGCCGCCGGGCCTGACGGCCGCCACGCCCGAGGCGGCAGGGGCGGCGATGCGCTACGCCTTCTTCCATTGGGGCCTGCACCCGTGGGCGGTGTACAGCATCGTGGCGCTGGCGATCGCCTATTTCCAGTACCGCCACGGCCGCGCCGCGCTGATCAGCGAATCGATCCGCGCGCTGCCCTGGGCGCCGCTGCGCCGCTTTGCCGGCGCCTTCAACGGGCTGGCGACGGTGGCCACCGCCTTCGGCGTGGCCGCCTCGCTGGGCATGGGCGCGCTGCAGATCAACAGCGGCCTGGCGGCCGTGTTCGGGATCGACACGACGCCGCTGTCGCAGGTGGCGATCATCGTGATTACCACCATGCTGTTCGTGACCTCGGCCGTGAGCGGTGTCGACCGCGGCATCAAGTACCTGTCGAACTTCAACATGGGGCTGGCTGCGCTGCTGGCGCTGGCCGTGTTCCTGGTGGGGCCGACGGTGGCGATCGTCGACACCTTCGGCACCACGCTGGGCAGCTACCTGAGCGAACTGGTGCGCATGAGCCTGCGCGCCACGCCTTTCCGCGACAGTAACTGGGTCGGCGCCTGGACCGTGTTCTACTGGGCCTGGTGGATCGCGTGGTCGCCTTTCGTGGGCCTGTTCATCGCGCGCGTCTCGCGCGGGCGCACCATCCGCGAATTCATCATCGGCACCGTGCTGGCGCCGTCGTTGGCCGGCTTCGTGTGGTTCTCGATCTTCGGCGGCACCGCGCTGTTCATGGAGATCTGGCAGCACGTGCCCCTGAGCGAAGCGGTAAAAACCGACGCGTCGACCGCGCTGTTCACCCTGTTCGATGCGCTGCCCTTCGGCACCGTGATGTCGGTGGTGGCGACCGTGCTGGTGCTGGTGTTCTTCGTCACATCTGGCGACTCGGCGGTGCTGGTACTGGGCATGATGAGCTCCGGCGGCAACCCGAACCCGGCGCCGCGCGTGAAGATCGTCTGGGGCGTGCTGGTGGCGGGGATCGCGATCAGCATGCTGCTGGCCGGCGGGCTGAAGGGCGTGCAGACCGCGACCATCGTGTTCGCGCTGCCGTTCGCGCTGGTGATCGTGCTGATGGTGTGGTCGCTGTGGCGCACCATGCAGCACGACCAGCGCCAGCTCGAGCGCAAGGAGAAGCTGTTGCGCAAGAAGGTCAGGGAGTGGGCGGAGAAGGAGGCGTCGGCGAAGGAGTAGGGTGGGTTCTTGAACCCACCATTCGGCATCGTTCATTTGGCGGTGCGCACGGCGGCGGGTTGGTGGGTTGGTGGGTTCGAGAACCCACCCTACGGTGTCCATGCACACCCCACAATGAAAAACGCCCGCGCGAGGCGGGCGTTCGAGACGGACAAACCTGTCCTTATCGGTCGGTCACGGTGAACTCGCCGAACTGCTTCAGCTGTTCGCCCACCGCCGCCGGGTCGCCCACCACCACGATCGCCTGCTTCTCCGGCACGAAGTATTTCTTCGACACGTCGCGCACCTGGGCCGGGGTGACCTTTTCGATCAGCGGCACGTACTGGCCGAGGAATTCCGGCGGCAGGCCGACCAGCCAGTTCTGGGCCAGGGTGCCGGCCACGGCGCGCTGCAGCTGGTTGCTGATCAGGTAACCGCCGGCGACATAACGCTTGTTCATCGTCATTTCGTCGGCCGGCACCAGGTCGGTACCGATGCGCTTGTACTCGTTGAAGTATTCCGTCAGGGCCGCACCGGTGACTTCGTTGCGCACGTCGGCGCCGCCGATGATGGCGCCGCCCACGCGGCTCATGCGCGCGCCGGCCGAGGCGCCGTAGGTATAGCCCTTTTCCTCGCGCAGGTTGATGTTCACGCGGCTCGAGAAGCCGCCGCCGAGGATGGTGCTGGCCAGGCGCAGCGGCACCTGGTCGGCGGCGCTGGCGGCGATGCCGGGTGCGCCGACGCGGATGGTCGACTGCACGCTGCCGCCGCGCTGGAGCAGGATGCGCGCAGGTTTGGCGCTGCTTGGCGCCGGCGCCACCTCGGCCAGGGCTGGGCCTTGCGCCTTCCAGTCGCCAAAGGCGGCCTGGGCCAGCTTCATGGCTTCGGTTTCGCTGATGCGGCCGGTGATCACCAGCAGCGCGCGGTCCGGACGGAAGCGCTTCGCGTGTTCGGCGCGCAGCATGTCCTGGGTCACCGAGGTGATGGCCTCGACGGTCGGCTCGGTGTGGCCGTAAGGGTGGTCGCCGAAGATCGCTTCGTTGATGGCGCGCTCGGCGCGGAAGCGCGGGGTCGTTTCCGACACGCGCAGGGCCTGCAAGGCATTCGCCTTGGCCAGGTCGACTTCCTTTGCCGGGAAGATCGGGGTGCGCGCCACTTCGGCCAGCAGCGACATCATGTCGCCGGCATGCGAGGTGAGGGCGTTGGCCACGACCACGATGCCGTCGGATGAAGGGCTGCCTGCGACGGAGCCGCCCATGCCCTGGGCCGCTTCGGCAATCGCACGCGAGTCGCGCTTGGCCGTGCCTTCGTTGAGCATGCCGGCCAGCAGGCTGGCGAAGCCCGGATGGGTCTTGTCGTCGGCGGCATAGCCCGATCCGCGCACGGCCAGCACGTAGTCGACGCGCGGCAGGCCGTCGCGCGGCACGACCCAGACGGTCATGCCGTTGGCCAGGGTCTTCTTGACGATCTTCGGCGTCGGGATCGGCTTGTCCTTGCCGTAGGCCGGCATCGGCGACGATTTCGCCGCAGCCGGGGCGTCCGCGGCAAACGCCAGCGGGGCGAAGGCCATCGTGACGGCCAGTGTCAGCATCAGTTTTTTCATCGATGCGCTCCTTATTTCGTGGCGCCAGCTGCCGGGGCAGGCGCTGGGGCCGGTGCGGGCGCCGCTGCTTTCGCGACGGGCTTGCGGTCAATGACGGTGCGGTTGTTCTTCACCAGGTAGGTGGCGGCAACGCGTTTCAGGTCGTCGGAGGTCACGCCCTCGATCCAGCCAGGGATCTTGTTGACGACATTCGCGTCGCCCCACAGGGTCTGCAGCTTGGCCAGGGTGTCGGCGCGGTTGATGAAGGACTCGAGCGAGTTGTTCCAGTCGGCCAGCATGCGCGTCTTCACGCGTTTCAGGGTCGCTTCGTCGGCGCCGTCTTTCGCGATCTTCGCCACTTCCTCGTCGATGGCGGCGAGCACCGCATCGGCATTGCTGGTCGGTTTGTACAGCGCGAACACGGTCAGCAGGGTCGGGCCGTCGTAGGTCCACGGGTCGACCAGGCCGAACAGCGAATCGACGTTCAGCGCGATCTCGCGGCCTTTCACCAGGCCCTGGTACAGGCGCGAAGCGTCGCCGCCGGCCAGCAGTTTGGCCAGCACCGCCATCGGCGCCTGGTCGCGGCTGCCGCGTTCCGGGATCTTCCAGGCGGCGGCGATTGCCGGCACCTGGGCCAGGGCATCGGTCTGCTCGACGCGTTTCTCGGCCTTGTTCATCGGCTCGGTGAAGTCGCCGCTCTTCGGCGTCGGACGGGCGGCGATGTTGCCGAAGTATTTCTGCGCCAGCGCGAAGCCCTGGGCCGGCGTCACGTCGCCGGAGATCGCCAGCACCGCGTTGTTCGGGCCATAGTAGTCGCGGTGGAAGGCGCGCACGTCTTCGAGGCTGGCGCCTTCGAGGTCTTCGAAGCTGCCGTAGCCGTCGTGGTTGTTCTCCCATTTCTGGAAGGCGTGCTGGCTGATGTCGATCCACATGAAGCCGCCGTACGGCTGGTTCTTCACGTTCACGCGGATCTCTTCCTTGACCACGTCCTGCTGGTTCTTCAGCGTCTTTTCGTTGAAGTCGAGGGTCTTCATGCGGTCCGCTTCCAGCCACAGGATGGGCTCGAGCGAGGACACCGGCGCGGTCTCGATGTAGTTGGTGAAGTCGGGACGGGTCGAGCCGTTGTTGCGGCCGCCGCCGCCGGTGATGGTCTTGTCGAACACGCCCTTCGGGGCGTTCGGCGTGCCCTGGAACATCAGGTGTTCGAACAGGTGGGCGAAGCCGGTGCGGTTCTTCGGCTCCAGGCGCATGCCGACGTGGTACACGACCGAGACGCCGACGGTCGGCGAGCTGTGGTCTTCGGAGACGACCACGGTCATGCCGTTGTCGAGTTTTTTCACATGGACCGGCAGGTCCCACTTGTCGCTGGTGGCCGCGATGGCGGACATCGACAAGCCGAGCCCGGCCAGCAGGACGGGAATTTGGCGCATGCGCATTGATGACCTCAATATTGGAAACGAAAACGACCGCACGAAGAGCGTGTGAAAAATCCTCCATGGCTGCGTTGCGTCGTCTCGCCGTACATGCGTACTGTCTTCGACGCCGCGCCTTGCCCTGAAGTTTTTTCATACGCTCTAAGGGAATGCGGAACGATTTATATTAACGCAGCGTCATGCCAAAAAGTAATTTATTGCATATGTATGTCAGCGCAAACACACGCCGCTTTCTGCGTTCTGTCCGCGCAGGGCGCAGTCTGTCGCATTCGGGGCGGCCGGCACGGGCAGCCGGGATATAGTGCTTCTATTGTCAGTCCCGCTAGATTGCTGAGTTGCAAATTTTTGCTGGAAGCGGGCCGGGCTTGCTGGTAACGTGGCGGCACCGCGCTGTACTGACGAGCTACACGAATCGATTACGGAGATGTGCATGCACAAGTTGTTGAAGTTCGGCCTGACGGCCTTTGGCTTGCTGGCGCTGGTGCGCCTGGCCAGCGCCGCGCCCGAAACGGCATCGGAAACCCGCAGCGTCGATGCGCGCGTGATGCGCGTCCAGCTCGACGGCGCCGTCGACCTGCGCATCCGCCAGGGCAGCGCGGGCATGCTGATCCTGAGCGGCGACCCGCGCTGGCTGTCGCGGCTGACGGTCCAGCAAAGCGGCGACACCATCAACATCGGCGGCGGCGTGGGCACGCGCGGGATGCGCCTGGTGCAAGACCCGGTGCGTGCCGAACTGGTGCTGCCGCGCCTGCGCGAAGTCAGCTCCGAAGGACTAGGCACTACCGAGATCAGCGGCTTCACGGGCGACGAACTGGAACTGGCGCTGGACGGCGCCGGCGCCATGAACGTCAACGTCAACTACCGCTTCATCCGCGCCAGCCTGGGCGGCGTCGGCAGCATGCGGCTGGCCGGCATGCAGAGCGAACGCATCGAGCTCGATTTGCACGGGGCCGGCCACGTCACCCTGGCCGGCCAGGCCAAGGCGTTGAAGGCCGAGCTGAGCGGCCTGGGCGGCCTGGACGCGCGCCAGTTCGCCCTCGAGAACGTGTGGCTGGACTTGTCGGGCCTGGGCAATGCCACGGTCACCGTGAACGGCAGCGCGAACCTGAACCTGTCGGGCCTGGGCTCGGTCACAGTCTACGGCAAGCCGCTGAACCGCAAGGTGAGCGTCGACGGGCTGGGCAAGGTCAGCTGGCGATAAAGGCAGGACGGCAGCGGCGACGGCTGGCCGTCGCGAGGACAACGAAGTTGGCGAAGAGACCGGTTCCACGCACGAGACGATGAAAAAACTTACCGTAGCGATCCTGCTTGCGCTCGGCCTGCACGGGGCGGCGCAGGCGGGCTTTCCCGAGGGGGCGAGTGCCTACAATGCGCGCAACTACGCGGTGGCGATGAAGGAGATCGCTCCGCTGGCGCGCGCCGGCAATCCCGATGCCCAGCATTTGCTGGGCCTGATGTACTACATGGGCCGCGGCGTCGCGCGCGACTACAAGACCGCCTTTGGCTGGCACCTGAAGGCGGCCCAGCAGGGCAAGGCCGACGCCCAGTACGTGGTCGGCGCCATGTACTACACCGGCAACGCCGTGCCCCAGGACCAGAAGCACGCGGTCACCTGGTTCCGCAAGGCCGCCGAGCAGGGCCACGCGGAGGCCCAGCATGCGCTCGGGCTGATGTACCGCTACCACGTGGCCGGCGTGCCGGGCGATCCGGTGATCGCCTACATGCTGATGAACCTCGCTGCGGCGAGCGGCAACCAGAATGCCGCCAACCAGCGCACGGCGATGGCCAAGGGGATGACGCAGGAGCAGATCGAGGAGGCGCAGGCGCTGTCGCGGACCTGGAAGGTGGGGACGAGTTTGCCGGCGCAGTCGAAGACGGGTGGCGGGTGAGCGCTGACGAGGCGGCGCCGATGCGGCGTAAGCGCCTGACCTTCTGGGGCGCCGACGAACATGACGATTCGCTGCCGCGCAGTGTGATCGCGGGGCACAAGACCGTCACCGCCGACACGGTCGAGGCGTATTACCAGTCCTACGGCGAATACGGCGACGGCAGCTACGCGCCCGGCGACCTGATCGAGGTGTACGACCAGCGGCGTCGGCTGCGCTGCCTCATCCGCGCGCTCGACGTCTACAAAATCCGCTTCGGCGACGTGCCCGAAGCAGTGTGGCGCGGCGAGGCGTTCGGGAGTGCGGATGAATTCCGGGCCGTGCACGTGCAGGCATTGGCACCGCTGGTACTGCATGACGACTTCGAGCTGGTAACGCTGCATTTCGAACTGGTCGAGGTGGTGCTGCCCTTCGAGTGAGCGCGCAGGCATGCCGGTTTGCTCGCAGCCTGTGCACGCGTCTGACCGGCTCGTTATGTGTTTTCTTCGGTGCGCGGGTGCCCGGCGCCGCGCCGCATGCCGCTTGCCGGCGCGCGCCAGGCACGATCACTTATCGCTCCAGCCCCGGCACCGGCTTCGCCGCCACCCCCAGCGACCGGAACAAGGTCAAGGACACCGCATTTCCCATCGCCTGGTATCCGAGGTCGTTCGGATGCAGGTGGTCCCCGCTGTCATAAGCCGCCAGGAAGCGCGTCGGATGCGCCGGGTCGCGCGTGGCCTGGTCGAAGTCGATCACGCCGTCGAACTCGTCGCTGGAGCGGATCCAGTTGTTCACCGCCTGGCGCACGACCTCCTTCTCGGGCGAGTAATAGCCCGCGCCCTCGAAGGGCGTGAGCGTGGCGCCGAAGATGGCGATGCCTTTCGCATGTGCCCGCGCGATCACCTGGCGGTAGCCGGCGATCAGGTCGTCGGCCGTGACCGGATTGGTGGCCGAGCTGTTGCCGATGTCGTTGATGCCGATGAGCAGGGTCATGTAGCGCACGCCGGCGGTGGCCAGCACGTCGCGGTCGAAACGCTCCTGGATGCTGCGCCCGGCCAGGGTATTCGGCGAATCGGTGAGCAGGCGGTTGCCGCTGATGCCGCGGTTCACCACGCCCAGGCGGCCATTGATGCCAAGGATCGGATCGCGCACGGTCTGCAGGCGCCGCGCCAGCCAGTCGGGCCAGCGGTTGTTCGTGTCGACCGTGCTGCGGGTACCGTCGGTGATCGAGTCGCCCAAGGTCACGATACTCGGCCCGACGCTGTCGACGTCGACTTCGGTGAGGAAGGGCCAGGCCGTGATCGTGCGCTGCACCGGCAAAGTGGCGGAAGCCGTGAAGTCGCCCGGCAGTGAGACGTAGTTGGTTTGCAGGCCGGTGTTGTGGACCGTGGTCGCATCCACCGTGCCCGGCAAATACAGGCTGACGGCGAGGTCGCCCAGGGCCGGCACGTTCAGCTCGACCGGGTCGGACAGCACCGGTGCGCCGGGCGGAATCACGATGGACGAGCGGCCGCTGAAGGTGAGCACGCGGTCGGTGCCGGGCGCGACGTCGGAGCCGCTGGCACGCACGCCGATGCGGGCGGCGCCGATGCGCAGCGGGACGGCGCCGAACTCGTTCGAGACGCGGATGCGCACACGGTTGCCGCCGATGCTGGTGTGGACGATCAGGCGCAGGGTCTGGTCGGTGAAGGTTTGCAGGCTGGCGGGCGCCGGCGGACCGGCCGGGGCGGTGCCCCAGGTGCCGGTCCAGCGCTCGTTGTTCCAGCCCTGGGCGCTGGCGCCGCCGCCGGGCAGGGCCAGGATGGCGGCCAGGGCGGCGCCGGCCAGCACGAGGCCGAAGCGCGAGCGGCGCGTCGAAATCGGGCGGAAATTCGACCGGGGCGGCGCCGGGAAAAGGCTGGACTTCTTGCGGCGCGCGAAATTGAACAGGGCAGTCGGCATCACGTGCATGATCGTGCTCCTTTTGATTAGTGGAAACGGCTCGTCTGGCTGAGCTCGCGTTTCCAATCTATGCGGCGCGCATGGGGTCGGACAAGATGGCTACGGACGAGTTCGTTGTGCCAGCTTAAAAGTTCCGTCGAAAGCTCATGCATTGAAGAATTTGTTTGCGCTTGAGCACGCAAATAAGAAATACATTCTCTTGCGAGCAACACTTTAGGCCGCCAACGCGCGCGCAAGGGCTGGCGTACAATTGCCGTTTTCTTAAGGGAGGCGGGAATGCGCGCAATCGAAATCACCCAACCGGGCAAGCCTGAGGTACTGCAACTGTGCGAGCGGCCGCAGCCGGAGCTGAAAGCGGGCGAAGTGCTGATCCGCGTGCACGCGGCCGGCATCAACCGTCCGGACGTGTTGCAGCGCATGGGCCACTACCCGGTGCCGCCGGGCGCCTCCGATTTGCCGGGCCTGGAAGTGGCGGGCGAAATCGTCGATGGCGACCTGGGCGATAGCGACTTCCAGAAGGGCGACATGGTCTGCGCGCTGGTACAGGGCGGCGGTTATGCCGAGTACTGCGCGGCGCCGCTGGCACAATGCCTGCCAATGCCGCAAGGCTTGAGCGCGGTCGAGGCGGCCTCGCTGCCGGAAACCTTCTTCACGGTCTGGACCAACGTCTTCGACCGCGCCGGCTTGAAGGAGGGCGAGACCTTGCTGGTGCAGGGCGGCACCTCGGGCATCGGCGTGACGGCGATCCAGTTGGCCACCGCCTTGGGCCACCGCGTGTTCGCCACCGCCGGCAGCGACGACAAATGCCGCGCCTGCGAGGAACTTGGCGCCGAACGCGGGATCAACTATCGGAGCGAGGATTTCGTCGAGGTCGTCAAGTCGTTGACGGGCGGGAAGGGCGTGGACGTGGTGCTGGACATGGTCGCCGGCGACTACGTGGCGCGCGAGATCGATTGCCTGGCCGACGATGGGCGCATTGCATTGATCGCGCTGCTGGGTGGGGCGAAGGCGAATGTCGACCTGGGGCAGGTACTGCGCCGCAGGCTGTCGATCAGCGGTTCGACGCTGCGCCCGCGGCCGGTGGCGTTCAAGGGCGCGATCGCGCAGAAATTGCGCGAGCAGGTGTGGCCTTTGTTTGCGGCAGGGAAGATCAAGCCGGTGATTTACAAGACGTTCCCGCTGGAGCAGGCAGCCGAGGCGCACGCGCTCATGGAGTCGAGCACGCATGTCGGGAAGATTGTGTTGCAGGTGGTTTGAGTCGGGTGATGTAGGCAGGTGGGTTCGAGAACCCACCCTACGTATTCGAAGCCCGTGGCCGCTGCATATGCAGGGTGGGCGCCCCGTGCCCACGCGTTCAATCAGAGCAAACGCATCCACGGCTAAATGATTGCCACGTTTTTAACACTCCCGCTCAGCCATTGTTTGACCACCCCTTGAACGGCGGCTAGAATAGCGGGTTATTTGACTGTGGGGTAATATGCGTCCCAAACTCGTCGTAGGTAACTGGAAGATGAACGGCAGTCGCGCGGCGAACGCGTCGCTGCTGGCTGGTATTGTCGCTGGTCTGGACAATGCACAGGCCACGTGCGCCGTCTGCGTCCCCGCTCCCTATCTGCAGCAATGCGTCGACACGCTCACCGGCAGCCCGCTGGCCTGGGGTGCCCAGGATGTGTCGCAGCATGTCAGCGGCGCCTACACCGGCGAAGTCGCGGCCTCGATGCTGGTCGATTTCGGCTGCCAGTACGCCATTGTCGGCCACTCGGAGCGCCGCGCCTATCACGGCGAAACGAACGAGGTGGTGGCGCAGAAGGCGCTGGCCGCGCTGAACGCCGGCATCACCCCGATTGTCTGCGTGGGCGAAACGCTCGCCCAGCGCGAAGCTGGCCAAACAAATGTTGTAGTTGCCGAACAATTGTCGGCCGTGCTGGAAGTCCTTGACGCCGACAGCGTGGCGCGTATCGTGGTCGCCTACGAACCCGTATGGGCGATCGGCACCGGCAAGACCGCCACCCCGGAAATGGCGCAGGAAGTCCACGCCCAGTTGCGCGCGCAATTGCGTGAATGCAACAGCGAAGCGGCGGAATGCGTCGCCATCCTGTACGGCGGCAGCATGAAGCCCGACAATGCGGTCGAGTTGATGGCGCAGGAAGACATCGACGGCGGCCTGATCGGCGGCGCGGCCCTGAAAGCGGCCGACTTCCTGGCGATCATCGGCGCAGCGGCCTGAAGCCGGCGCCCGAATAGAATTTGCAACGTAGTTAATAAACTTGGAATGGAACTGTAATGAACGTGTTGTTCAATCTCGTAGTTGTCGTGCAGGTGATTTCTGCCCTGGTCATCATCGGCCTGGTGCTGCTGCAGCACGGTAAGGGCGCCGACATGGGCGCCGCTTTCGGTTCGGGTGCCTCGGGCAGCCTGTTCGGCGCCAGCGGTTCGTCGAACTTCCTGTCGAAGTCGACCGCCGTTGCCGCTGCGATCTTCTTCGCGTCGACCTTGGGCCTGGCCTCGATGGGCAACAACCGCGTCGTGTCGACGGGCGGCGGCGTGATGGAACGTGCGAATACCCAGACCAACGGCGTGCCGGCGGCACCTGGCGCGAACGTGCCGGCCACCAACGCCACCCCGGCCGACGCGCCGGCGCCGACCGCCGGCGTGCCAACCGCACCGGCAAGCGACGTGCCTGCAACCGCGGCGCCTGCCGCTCCAGCGACGACCGCACCGGCAACCCCGGCACCGGCTGCTCCGGCGACCCAGCAGTAATTGTTGTGATGACTGCTCCGTTCACGGGGCAGTGCGCAGGCGTGCGTTGAACGCGTGGACGGCGAAGCGTCCACCCCACGGGTCCCGGCCCGTGCAGTAAGGTTTTACAGCAGTTCCCCAGTATGCACGATGGCGTTCGATTTGCGCGCCATCGGTTTCTCCAAGCTGCTAGGATCGCGCATCGGCTTGATCCTATAGAAAGTTTGAGAAAAAGCTTACTTTTCCTTGTCACACCTCAATTTGTGCATTGAAATAAGGTGTTAAGGCAGGGTATAATACTGGTCTCCAGCCGACGTGGTGAAATTGGTAGACACGCTATCTTGAGGGGGTAGTGGCGCAAGCTGTGCGAGTTCGAGTCTCGCCGTCGGCACCAAGATATTAAAGAAAGCCAGCAAGGGCGATGAGCAACCGCTCTCCAGCCTGAGCTGGCTTTTTTACGAGGATCAGTCGTACGGTCCTGGTGGCACGAGGCCAGGATTGCGCGATACGGCGCTGCATCCAATGCAGTGGTTTCATTAACCGATCGTTCAAATAGGCTCCATCGTGAACCTCGAAAATTACTTCCCCGTTCTTCTCTTCATTCTGGTTGGCGTCGGTGTCGGCGTTGCTCCCCAGGTGCTCGGCTATCTGCTCGGACCGAACCGTCCCGACGCGGCCAAACTCTCCCCATACGAATGCGGCTTCGAAGCCTTTGAAGATGCCCGCATGAAGTTCGACGTTCGCTACTACCTGGTGGCGATCCTGTTTATTTTGTTTGATCTGGAAACGGCATTCTTCTTCCCATGGGGCGTCTCGATGCGCGAGCTGGGTTGGACCGGTTTCATCACGATGATGGTGTTCATCGCCGAATTCGTGGTTGGTTTCTGGTACATCTGGAAGAAAGGTGCCCTTGATTGGGAATAAGCCATGGCTATTGAAGGCGTATTAAACGAAGGTTTCATTACCACCACAGCCGATAAGCTGATCAACTGGGCACGCACGGGATCGATGTTCCCGATGACGTTCGGCCTGGCCTGCTGCGCGGTCGAGATGATGCACGTGGGCGCTGCCCGCTACGACCTCGACCGTTTCGGCATCGTGTTCCGCCCGTCGCCGCGTCAGTCCGACGTGATGATCGTGGCCGGCACGCTGTGCAACAAGATGGCGCCGGCGCTGCGCAAGGTCTACGACCAGATGGCGGAGCCGCGCTGGGTGATCTCGATGGGTTCCTGCGCCAACGGCGGCGGCTACTACCACTATTCGTACTCGGTGGTGCGCGGCTGCGACCGCATCGTGCCGGTGGACGTGTACGTGCCGGGCTGTCCTCCGACGGCTGAAGCACTGCTGTACGGCATCATGCAGCTGCAGAACAAGATCAAGCGCACCAACACCATCGCGCGTTAAACCAGCCGGATTCACCATGACGACAAAACTCGAAGTCCTCCAACTCGCCCTGGAAAAAGCACTGGGCGAGGGCGCTGCCATTTCCGCTGCGCTCGGCGAAGTGACCGTGGTGGTCAAGGCCGCCAACTACCTGGCCGCGATGCAGACCCTGCGCGACGATCCGTCGCTGAAATTCGAAGAACTGATCGACCTGTGCGGCGTCGATTATTCCCAATACGGGGAAGGCACCTGGGACGGCCTGCGCTACGCGGTCACCTCCCACCTGCTGTCGATCGAGCATAACTGGCGCGTGCGTGTGCGCGTGTTCTGCCCGGACGACGAGATGCCGCTGGTCGAATCGGTCACCGGCATCTGGCGTGGTGCCAACTGGTACGAGCGCGAAGCGTTCGACCTGTACGGCATCCTGTTCGACGGTCACGGCGACCTGCGCCGCATCCTGACCGACTATGGCTTCATCGGCCACCCGTTCCGCAAGGACTTCCCGATCTCGGGCTACGTCGAAATGCGCTACGACCCCGAGCAGAAGCGCGTGATCTACCAACCCGTGACGATCGAGCCGCGTGAGAACATCCCGCGCGTGATCCGCGAAGAAACCTACGGGATGAAATAATGGCTGAGCTTAAGAACTACACCCTGAACTTTGGTCCGCAGCACCCGGCAGCGCACGGCGTGCTGCGCCTGGTGCTCGAACTGGACGGCGAAGTGATCCAGCGCGCCGACCCGCACATCGGCCTGCTGCACCGCGGCACCGAGAAGCTGGCGGAAACCCGCACCTACCTGCAATCGGTTCCTTACATGGACCGCCTCGACTACGTGTCGATGATGTGCAACGAACACGGCTACGTGCTGGCAGTCGAAAAGCTGCTGGGCATCGAAGCGCCGATCCGCGCACAGTACATCCGCGTCATGTTCGACGAGATCACCCGCCTGCTGAACCACCTGATGTGGCTCGGCGCGCACGCGCTCGACATCGGCGCCATGGGTCCCTTCCTGTACGCCTTCCGCGACCGCGAGGATTTGTTCGACGTCTACGAGGCGGTGTCGGGCGCGCGCATGCACGCGGCCTACTACCGCCCGGGCGGCGTGTATCGCGACCTACCGGACACCATGCAGCAGCACAAGGAATCGATCATCCGCTCGAAGAAGGCGATCGCCCAGTTGAACGAAGACCGCCAGGGTTCGGTGCTCGACTTCATCGAAGCCTTCACCAAGCGCTTCGACGGCTACGTCGACGAATACGAGACCCTGCTGACCGACAACCGTATCTGGAAACAGCGTACCGTCGGCATCGGCGTGGTGTCGCCGGAGGCGGCGAAAGCCATGGGCTTCACCGGCGCCATGCTGCGCGGCTCGGGCGTGGCCTGGGACCTGCGCAAGACCCAGCCGTACGCCGTCTACGACAAGCTCGAGTTCGACGTCCCGGTCGGCACCAATGGCGACTCCTACGACCGCTACCTGGTGCGCGTGGAAGAAATGCGCCAGGCCAACCGCATCATCAAGCAGTGCATCGCCTGGCTGCGCGTGAACCAGGGTCCGGTCATGGTCGACAACCACAAGGTGGTGCCGCCGGCGCGCGAAGAAATGAAGTCGAACATGGAATCGCTGATCCACCACTTCAAGCTGTTCACCGAAGGCTTCCACGTCCCGCCGGGCGAGGCCTATGCCGCGGTCGAGCACCCGAAGGGCGAGTTCGGCATCTACATCGTATCGGACGGCGCCAACAAGCCATACCGCCTGAAAATCCGCACCCCGGACTACGTCCACCTGCAG
>DAMABW010000072.1:0-14865 GCA_031999925.1 Massilia sp.
CCATATCCTCTACGGCCACAAGGTGGTGCGCGCCGCGTGGTCGAGCGTCGACGCCTGCTGGACCGTGCATGCCGAGCTCGCCCCGGGTGGAGAAACGCGCACCGTGCGCGCCCGCTTCCTCTACATGTGCAGCGGCTACTACAGCTACGACCAGGCCTACCGCCCCGTGTTCGAGGGCGAGGACGCGTATCGCGGACGCATCGTCCAGCCGCAGTTCTGGCCGCGCGACCTCGATTACACCGGCAAGCGCGTGGTGGTGATCGGCAGCGGCGCGACCGCCGTCACCCTGGTGCCGGCGATGGCGGGCCAGGCCGCCCACGTGACCATGCTGCAGCGCTCCCCGACCTACGTGGTGGCGCGCCCGTCCGAATACGGCTTCGCGCGGCGCCTGCGAGCGCTGCTGCCGGCGAAAGCGGCCTACTCGACCACGCGCTGGCGCGTGATCCTGGAGTCGATGCTGCTGTACCGCCTGGCGCGCGCCAAGCCCGACCTGGCGAAACAGCGCATCGTCGACATGGCGCGCCACCAGCTGGGGCCGGGCTTCGACGTCGCGACGCACTTCACCCCGGCCTACAAGGTGTGGGACCAGCGCGTCTGCGTGGTGCCCGACGGCGACATGTTCCGTGCCATCCGCACGGGCCAGGCATCGGTGGTCACCGACCGGATTGCGCGCTTCACCGAGCGCGGCCTGCTGCTGCAATCGGGCCAGGAGCTCGAGGCCGACGTGGTCGTCATGGCCACCGGCCTGAGCCTGTCCATCCTCGGTGGCGCCGCGATCAGTGTCGACGGCAAGCCCTTCGCGCCGAACGAGGCGATGTCGTACAAGGGCATGATGCTGTCGGACCTGCCGAACTGCGTGATGAGCTTCGGCTACACCAACGCCTCGTGGACGCTGAAGGCCGACCTGACGGCCGAGTGGGTTTGCCGCCTGCTGCGGCACATGGACAAGAAACAGCAGGACGTCGCCGTGGTGCGGCGCGAGCCGGGCGTCGCGCCCGAGCCCTTCCTCAGCTTTACCTCCGGCTACGTGCAGCGCGCCGCCGCCCTGCTGCCGAAGCAGGGTTCGCGCCGCCCCTGGCAGGTCTATCAAAACTATTTGCAGGATATGATGACGATCCGTTTCGGCCGCATCGCCGACGGCATCATCCGCTTTGGAAGCAAAGGAAGCATGCCTTGAAGGTCTCGAACCGTGTTGCCCTGATTACCGGCGCCGGCAGCGGCATCGGCCGCGCCACCGCCCTCGCGCTCGCGCGCCGCAGCTGCCACCTGGCGCTGGCCGACATCAATGCCGAGGGCCTGAAGGAAACGGCCTGGATGCTGGCCAACCTGGGCGTGCGCGTCACCACCCACCTGCTGGACGTGGCCGACCGCGAAGCCGTGCAGGCCCTGCCCGCCGAAATCGAGGCTGCCCACGACCGCCTCGACATCCTGATGAACAACGCCGGCGTGGCCCTCGGCGGCAGCTTCGAGCAGGTGTCGGAAGCCGACTTCGACTGGCTGATGGACATCAATTTCAACGGCGTGGTGCGCATGACGCGCGCCTTCCTGCCGCTGCTGCGCCGCAGCGACGATGCGCGCGTGGTGAACGTATCGAGCATCTACGGCATCGTCTCGCCGCCGGGCCAGTCGGCCTACTCGGCCAGCAAGTTCGCGGTGCGCGGCTTTTCGATGGCCCTGCGCCACGAACTCGAAGGCAGCACCGTCGGCGTGAGCGTGGTGCATCCGGGCGGCGTGGCGACCTCGATCGCGCGCAACGCCCGCATCCCGGCCGGCGCACCGCCGGAGGAAATCGAGCGTGGGCGTAAAATCGCCGAACGCCTGCTGCGCCTGGCGCCGGAAGAAGCCGGCGAGATCATCGCGCGCGGCATCGAACGGCGCGACGCCCGTATCCTGGTCGGCAGCGACGCCAGGGCCGTCTCCATCCTCGAACGCCTGTCGCCGGTGAATTACTGGCGCTACCTGAAGAAAGCGACTTCCCGATGAAAGCACTGTTGTTCGTCCTTGGCCTGGTGGCGCTGATCGTGCTCGGCCTGGCCTGGTTCACGCGGCGCACGGCGGCGCGCATCGTGCAATACCTGCCGGCGAAGGGCCGCTTCGTCGACGTGCCGGGCGGGCGCCTGCACGTGCGCGAGAGCGGCGAGTCGAATGCGCCCGCGGTGCTGCTGGTGCACGGCCTCGGCGGCCAGATGAGCCACTTCGACTACGGCCTGGCCGAACGGCTGGCCAGGTCCTTCCGGGTGGTGGTGGTTGACCGCCCCGGCTCCGGCCATTCGCTGCGCGACGAGCTGACCTCGGCCGACGTCTCGACCCAGGCCGGTGCGCTGGCCCTGCTGATCGACAAGCTGGAGCTGGGCCGCCCGACGGTGGTCGGCCATTCGCTCGGCGGCGCGATCGCCCTGGCGCTGGCCGTCGAGCACCCGCAGGCGGTCGGCGCCCTGGCCCTGGTGGCGCCGCTGACCCATGCGCCGGAAACGGCGCCGCAAGTGTTCAAGGCCCTGACCATCGAGACGCGCTGGGTACGCACCCTGTTTGCCTGGACCCTGGCCACGCCGGGCGCGATTGCCGGCAGCAAGAAGGTGCTGGCCGCCGTGTTCGCGCCGGAACAGGCGCCGGCCGACTTCGCGGTCAAGGGCGGCGGACTGCACAGCCTGCGCCCTTCGCAATTCCTGGCCGCGTCAAGCGATTTGCAGGCGATCCCGCTGCGCATGCCGCTGGTGCAAAGCCGCTACGCCGAACTGGCGCTGCCGGTCAGCGTGCTGTACGGACGCCAGGATGCGATCCTCGACTGGCAGGAAAATGGCCAGGCCCTGGTCGACAAGGTGCCGGGCGCGCGCCTGGAACTGGTGGAGGGCGGGCACATGCTGCCCGTGACCCAGCCGCTGGTGGTGGCCGACTTCGTCGAGCGTGCGGCGCGTGCGGCGGCGCCGCAACAGCGGGCGGGGTGACAGCCCTCGGTGGGTTCTCGAACCCACCATCCACCACCTCAGCATTCGGTTGCTTCCCAACCCAGCTCCGCTCTACACTGGTATCGGCGCCCGGCACTCGCACCGGGTTTTCATCGACCGACTCCAGGACCCCGCATGCTGCTCACCGCGCTCGACAACCTTCTCCTGGACGACCGTCCGCGCCAGTTGGCCGGCCTGCGCCGCGGCCTGCTCGAGTTCTGGTACTTCGGCATCAAGCAGGCGCGCGCCTGCCTGTTCGTGTTCACCTTCATGGCGGCGGTGCTCCTGATGCCGCGCACCGGCATCGCCGGCATCCCGCGCTACGACCTGCTGCTGGTGGTGGCCCTGGCCATCCAGTTCGGCATGGTCTGGACCAAACTCGAAACCTGGGACGAACTGAAGGCGGTCTGCCTGTTCCACGCGGTCGGCTTCGCACTCGAAGCCTTCAAGGTCTCAGGCAGCATCCAGTCCTGGAGCTATCCGGACTTCGCCTACACCAAGGTGCTCGGTGTGCCACTGTTCTCCGGCTTCATGTACGCCGCCATCGGCAGCTACATCATCCAGGCCTGGCGCATGCTGGACCTGCGCGTGCGCCATCATCCGCCCTACTGGATGGCCGCCACCATCGCGATCCTGATCTACGCGAACTTCTTCACCCACCACTACATCGGCGACTACCGCTGGTACCTGGCCGCCTGCGCGCTCGGCCTGTATTCGCGCACGGTCGTCATCTACCGCCCGCTCGACCGCGAGCGCCAGATGCCGCTGCTGCTCGGCTTCGTGCTGATCGGCTTCTTCATCTGGCTGGCCGAGAACATCGGCACCTTCTGGGGCGTGTGGCGCTACCCGAACCAGCTGGGAGCGTGGTCGCTGGTCCACCTGAGCAAATGGAGCTCGTGGTCGCTGCTGGTGATCATGACCTTCACCATCGTGGCGAGTCTGAAGCACGTCAAGGCGAAGATCCACATTCCGGAAGCGTGAGCACCGGACCGGCGACCGCGTTCACGCCTCGGCGTCGCCGTCCGCCTCGATCTCGCCCGGTTCGTAGCGGATGATGTCGCCGGGCTGGCAGTCGAGCCGCTCGCAGATCTTCGAGAGTGTGGAGAAGCGGATGCCCTTCACCTTGCCGGACTTGAGCAGGCTGAGGTTCTGTTCGGTGATGCCGACATAGCTCGCCAGCTCCTTCGATTTCACCTTGCGCTGGGCCAGCATCACATCGAGGTGTAAAACGATCGCCATTACACGAAGCCCTCGTTGTCTTCGGCGATGCGGCGCGCCTGGTGCATCATCGACGCGACCAGGAAGAACAGCGCGCATACCAGTACCAGCGTCAGTTCTTCCGACGACACGCCGACGTTCACCGCACGGCCGGTGTCGCCGAAGCCGACCTTCCAGACCAGGGCGCGCAGCGCCGGCTCGACGATGGTGAGTACCAGCGTGGCGAGCACGCCGCCGGCGAAGGCCTTCATGTGGCCGACGGTGGCCTGCGCGAACATCTGCCCGCGTGCGCAGGCGCCCAGCATCAGGTCGAGCCGCCACAACGCGTAGCCCAGGGTGAACAGGGCCGGCAGCGCACAGGCCAGGCCGGACCAGCGCAAGGCCGGCGCCAACCCGGCCACCACGCCCGGCGCCAGCCCGCGCGGCGCAAAGGTGACGGCGACGGCCCCCACTTGCGTCGCCTCCGCGAATACCCAGGACAGCAGGAAGTAACCGAGCTGCAGCAGCGCCAGCAGCACGCAAAGTACCCGCACGAGCCGCCCATAGCGCCGGTGCGCCATCGTTGACTTATCGTTATTCATTGTTTTATTATCGTTTTACGTTAAGTAGTTATCCTATAACGATCAGTATAACAGGAGCTTCGATGCGTTTACCTCTGCTGGCGGCCTGCATATCCCTCACGCTCGCGCTGACCGGATGCGCCAGCATCCGCGTGACCGAAGCGCACTTCCTGAAACCGGATGCGCCAGGGACGATCCAACCCGAGCGCTACACCGCCGCGGGCATCACGGAGCTCAGCGTGATGCGCCCGGACGGCGCTACCCTGAACGGCGTCCTGCTGGAACAGCCGAACGCGCGCACCACCATCCTGTATTACGGCGGCAACATGTTCCACCTCGACCAGCACCTGCGGGCCTTGCTGCCGGTGCTGGCTGCCTGCGGAACCAATGTTGCCGTGTTCGACTACCGCGGCTACGGCCGCAGCAGCGGCAAACCCACCGTGGCCCACATGCAGGATGACGCCCTGGCCATGTTCGATGCGGTGCATGCCCGCTTTCCGGGCCGTGTGATCGTGCACGGGCAGTCGCTGGGCAGCTTCATGGCGGCGCACGTCGCGGGGAGTCGCCCGGTGCGGGCGACGGTGCTGGAAACCACGGCCACCAGCGCCGCCGAACTGGTCGAAGCCCAGGTGCCGTGGTATGCCGCGCCCTTCCTGACGGTCGAGATGGACCCGGCGCTGCGCCAGGTCGACAACCGGACCGCGGCCACGCGCTTCCAGGCGGCGACCCTGGTCATCGCGGCCGGGCAGGACAAGATGACCCCGCCGAAGCTGGGCAAGCGGGTGTTCGAGGCGATTGCGCGCCAGGACAAGCAGTTGCTGATGCTCGAGGATGCGGGCCACAACGATGCCCTGCACTCCCAGGGAGCGCAGGCAGCGTATTGCGGGTTCGTGCAGGGTTCCTGACCCGGCTTTGCCGGCCTGGCACCGCTGCGTGCGCAGTCTCTACGGAGGCGAACTTTCCGGACCAGCGTCTCAGGTGAGATGACGGCAAGATGGCTTGGCCGGTAGAACCGCGTCAGGCGGTCGCCTGCGCACTGACCATCCAGCAGGCGGCACGGAAGCTTACGGTCCCGCCGCTGACAAACGCGTTAAAGGCGGCACGCACCTCCTCGATCACGCGGCGGCGCACGCCTGCCTCCAGTCCCTCCAGCGCCCGCCCCACCGGCCCCATGCGGCTCAGGTAGCCGAGAAGCTCGCTTTCGGGAAAGCGGCACTGCACATCGACCGCTTCCAGCCGCACACCGCTCCAGCCCGCATGAGTGACGATCTCGCGCACCCTTCCCTCACGCGCAAACCCGAACTGCCCGGCTTCGTCGGTCTGGCGAACGGGCAGGCCGGGCAGCAACGGCCGCGCCGCGTGCTCGGCCGCCGTCATGAAGGGGTTTTCCTCGGCGGAGCGCCAGACGACGACATGCAAGCGTCCGCCGGCGCGGGTGGCTTGCCGCAGGTTGGCGAACGCCGCCACGGGATCGTCGAAGAACATCACGCCGAAGCGCGACACGACCACGTCGAATGTGCCCGGCTCGAAAACGTGGTGCTGGGCATCCGCGCACACGAATTCGACCGGCAAGTCTTCCTGCCTGGCCTGCATCCGGGCGCTGGCGATCATCGGTTCCGAAATGTCGATGCCGGTGCACCGGGCGCCGCTCCCCAAGCGGCGCGCCAGGGCCAGCGTGGTGCCGCCCGTACCGCAGCCGACATCGAGCACGCGCTCGGCCGCGCCCGACGCCGCCGCATTCACCAGCAGCGTCTCGATCGGCCTGAACATCTGGTCGATGACGACCTGTTCTTCCACCCAGGCGTTGCCGGCCCCGCCCTTCCACAAGCCGGCCTGCCCGTTCGTTTCGGTTCCCATGGTCTCTCTCCTTGTCTGGAATGCATGCCCGGTGCTATCGTGCCAGCTCAAGTGGACTTGAAGTCAAGGACTATCGATGGACATCGCACAAGTTGCCGCCCGCTCCGGCCTGCCCGCCTCGACGCTGCGCTATTACGAGGAAAAGGGACTGATCGCGTCGATTGGCCGGCGTGGCCTGCGGCGCGTGTTCGATCCGCGCGTGCTGGAACGCCTGGCCCTGATTGCGCTCGGGCGCGCCTCCGGCTTTTCGCTGCTTGAGATCGGCGCCATGTTCGCCGCGGACGGCCGGCCGTCCATCGACCGCGTTTTGCTGAGCGCAAAAGCCGACGAACTCGATCGCACGATCCGCAAGCTGACCGCGCTGCGCGACGGCCTGCGCCATGCCGCGGCCTGCCCGGCGCCGAGCCACCTGGAATGCCCGCGCTTCCAGCGCATCCTGGCCGGGGCCACGCAACCGGCGAGAAGGCGCAGCAGGCTTGCGACTGCCTGAATTGTGGTGGCGCGCCGCACTGCTGAGCCCGGCATACCGGCGGCGGATGGGGTAAGATCGCCCGTCTCCGGCGGCAACGCAGCGCTTCGCCGGCCTCCTTCGATCATGCCGCCCGGCGGCGCAGCCAGACCATGTTTTCGATCATCCTGAACGTCATCGGTTCCCTCTTCCATTTCTACGTCGCCCACCGCATCTACCGCGTCGGCCCGGTCCGCAACCGCATTCCCGCGCGCGCCTGGTGGATAGTCGCCATCGTTGTCTGGCTCATCTACATGTGGGGCGTACGCCTGGGCGACGAGGCGATCGACTGGCGCTGGTGGCCCGGCCAGTTCGCGATGACCTGGCTCGGCGTGTTGTTCCTGATGACCCTGTGCCTGCTGGTGGCCGACCTGCTCACCGGTTTCGGCCTGTGGTGGCGCGCACGGGCGCCGCGCATGCTCGGCATCGCGGCGCTGGCCGGGGTGCTGGTGAGTGGCTTCGCCATCTTCCAGGCGGTGCGCGCGCCGGCGATCAGCGAATACGAAGTCACGTTGAAAAACCTGCCGAAGGAACTCGACGGCATGGTGCTGGTGGCGGTGTCCGACCTGCACCTGGGTGCCCAGCGCCGCTCCGAATGGATGGCGCAGCGGGTCGAGCAGATCAACGTCCTGCGGCCGGCCGCCGTGCTGATGGTGGGCGACCAGGTCGAGGACAATCCGCTCGGCGAGCCGGAACTGGCCGGCGTGTTGCGCGGCCTGAAGGCGCCGCGCGGCGTGTGGGCGGTGACCGGCAACCACGAGTTTTACGGCGACGTCGACACGACCATCACCGAGTTCACCGCCGGCGGCGTGCGCTGGCTGCGCGACGAGAAGGTGGAACTGGCGCCGGGACTGGTGCTGGCCGGGGTCGACGACATCGGCCGCACCATGCGCGGCGGCGGAGAATTCCTGGGCGGACTGGACAAGGTGGTGCCGGCACAGACCGGCGTGGCGACGATCTTGCTGTGCCATATTCCGGCGACCCGGATCGTCGAGGGTGCGGCGGCGCGCGGGGTCGACTTGATGCTGTCGGGCCACACCCATGGCGGGCAGATCTGGCCGTTCAACTACCTGGTGCAGCGCCAGTTTCCGCGCTACATGGGCGAATACAAGGTGGGGCGAATGACCCTCGTGGTCAGCCGCGGTGCGGGTGGCTGGGGACCGCGCATGCGGCTGTGGCAGCCGGGCGAGATCGTCAAGCTGACGCTGCGTTCCGGCAACTGAACGGCCGGATCAGCCGGCAGTTGCCCGCGCGAGCGCGGCGCGCGCCAGCAGGCGGGTGGAGTCGAGCGTGGGCAGCCGTGAATTGGTGTGGTTGATCACCAGCGGAATCTCGGTGCAGCCGAGCACCACGGCGTCGCAGCCCTCGGCGGCCAGGCCCTGGATCACGCTCTGGAAGCGCGGCACGGCCTCCGGTTTGATGTCGCCACGCACCAGTTCGTCCATGATGAGGCGGTTGATGTCCTCGCGCTCTTCCGGCGGCGGACGCACGCATTCGATGTCGAGCGGAGCGAGCCGCTCGGGAAACACCTCGCTCTCGACCAGCCAGCGCGTGCCGAGCAAGCCGAGCTTGCGGTAGCCGCGCGCTTGCGCCTGCGCCGCGACGGCGTCGACGATGTGCAGCCAGGGCAGCGGCGAGCGCGCCTCGATCAGGGGCAAGGCCTGGTGGATGGTGTTGTCAGGACAGATCAGGAAATCGGCGCCGCTGCGCGCCAGTTTTTCGCTCGAGGCAAGCATCAGTTCGCCCACGCCTTGCCAGTCGCCGGCCTCGATGCAGGCGACGTAGTCGGCCAGCGAATGGGTGTGCATGCTGATTTCGGGATGGGCATGCGGACCGAGTTGTTGCTCACCCTCGATGCAGATGGTGCGATAGCACAGGGCTGCGCCTTCGGCCGAGCAGCCGACGATGCCGATGTGTTGCGTCATGCTGGTTCGCTTTCGTGAAGGTAGGCGTCATGCGCACGTGCAGGGGAAACGCACGTGGAGAAACGGCGAGGCGGTGGACCGCCCCGCCGCCTCGTCATCCGGGCCGCATCCGGACCCCATTCGGCTCGGGTGCGGCCGGCCCGACAGGCCAGAGTTTGCCTTAGCGGTTGCCCGAGTCGCTGTCCGACTCGTTGGCGCCGCGCGCTTCCGACTGGGCCTTCTGCTCGTCCTCCTGGCGCTCGTCCTTTTGGCGATTACCCGCGCCGTTGCCGCTCAGGCTGCCAATGCCGGCCATGCCGGTCTGGATGTCGCCCTTGCCTTTCGGGTTCTGGAAGCCTTCGGCCCCGCCTTTTTCGTCCGCGCCGGATGCCAGCAGGTCGTCGGTGCGGGTGTCTTGCTGGCTGCTGCCGGCATCCGTGTTGCCCGACATGCTGCCGATGTCACCCGTGCCGCCGGCGCCCATGCTGCCGGCGCTGCTGGTGCCATCCTTGGTTACCTGGTCCCAGGAACGGCCTTTCACATCCTTCGGGTTGTCTTTCGTATCCATGACGCTTCCTCCGTATCGTTACAGTAGTTTTCATACTACCGTCCCGGCAGAGCGCCGCAATAGGTACACGGGCGATGCGGTTGTAGGACTAGCCGCACGGGCTGATCCTCAGGCGCCGGGCTTGTCCGCGGCCTTCGGAATACGGTCGAGCTGGAGGCGCGCCAGGGTCGGATACAGCGGCGGGCTGATCAGGCGCGAAACAAAGCTCGCCACCAGCGCGCAGCTCATCAGGCTGAGCACCATCGCATGCCCGTTCACCATTTCCATCACGATGATGAAAGCCGTCAAAGGCGCCTGGGTGGCCGCGGCCAGGAAGCCGACCATGCCCAGCGCGATCAGTGCCGGCACCTGGGTGTGGAAGACCAGCAAGGCGACGTCGTTGCCGAGCGCGGCGCCGATCGCCAGCGAGGGAGCGAAGATGCCGGCCGGTACGCCCGACCAGGTCGACAGCCAGGTCGCCACGAACTTGAAGAGGACATAGGCCGGCTGCATGACTTCGCTGCCTTCGACCATCGCCCGCGTCGATTCGTAGCCGGAACCGAAGGTGGCGCCGCCGGTCGCGACGCCGATCACCGCGACCAGCAGGCCGCAAACGGCGGCGAATGCCACCGGGCGGCTGCGGCGCAGCCGGCTCATCGGGTCGTTGCCGAGCCCGCGCAGCGAGGCGATCAGCAGGCGCGAAAACAGTCCGCCCGCGACCCCGGCCAACAGGGTTAGCACCAGGCCCGGCAGCAGCAGATTGAAGTCGAGCGAGGCCACGCGGATGATGCCGAAATAGGTGGCGTTGCCGTACACCGACACCGCGACCATGCCGCCGAGCACGATCGCCGTGATGATCAGGCCGCTGTTGCGCTGTTCCGGCGAGCGCGCCAGTTCCTCGATGGCGAACACGACGCCGGCCAATGGGGTATTGAAGGCGGCCGCGATACCGGCCGCGCCGCCCGCCACTAACAGGCCATGCACGTTCATGCGGCGCAGGTCGGGCACCAGGCGGCGCGCCTGCAGCATGACGCCGGCGGCGATCTGCACCGACGGCCCTTCGCGCCCGAGCGACAACCCGCCCAGCAGGCCGCCGGTGGTCAGGGCGATCTTCGCCAGGCTCAGGCGCAGGGAAACGAACAGCCCGCGCGTGCCCGGACCGGAATCGAGCGCCGCCATGACTTGGGGAATGCCGGAGCCGGCGGCGCCAGGAACGAACCGGCGGGTCAGCCAGACGATGCCGGCCGCCAGCAGGGGCGTCCACAGCAGCGGGAACCACCAGCCCATGCTGCGCAGGTCCTGGAAAATGCTGAACGCGTGTTCGGCGAGTGCGGTGAATGCGACGATGACCAGGCCGGAGGCAACCGCCAGCGCAACGACGACGGCGCGCGCCCACCAGGTCCGCCAATCCGAAAACTCGGTGCGCATCGCGAGGCGCCAGTCGTGTCCGCGCCCGCCCTTGGCCTGGGGTGGCTGGGGCGGTTCCTGCTGTTCCGGTGGCGGGGCGCCCGGATCGGTCGGTGTCATGTGAAGCTTTATTGGGAATAAAAAAACGAGCCCGCAGGCTCGCCGACAAGCTTACTCCTGCCTAAGCGGTTTAGCAACTCCATTTGGACAAATGGAGTTGCGTACTTCTCCTAGGCGGAGCGGCTTACTTGTCCTTGACCAGGATGCGGCCGACCAGCTTGATGGTGCCCTTGCCGGTGGCCATGTCTTCGCCGCCGGTCAGGATGCCGCCGCCGGTGATCTTGGCATACTTGCCGGTGCCGCCGGTGACCTGGAAGGTCGCACCCGAGAACACGTATTGCGTACCCTGGCCGGTGGGTACGAACTGGCCGCTGTAGTTGGCGTAGATCTGGTCGCCCGAGGTGGTCATGACGACGAACTTGCCGCCGCTGAAGTTGAACAACGGGCCGATCGGCGTGATGCAGTCGGTGCCGATGAAGACCACCTTGCCCATGAGCGCGCTATTGCCGTGGCCGCTGATCGTGCCGCCGAATTTCGACAGGCAGCGGCTTGCCGGGCCGACTTCCTCGACCAGTTCGCCTTCGATCTCGAGCGGCTTGTACGACCAGCCGCCGGCCGCGGCATGCGCGGAGGCAGCCAGCAGGACGGAAGCAGTCAGCACGCGCAGGGGGTTTTTAAACATGAGCATCTCCAGTGGTGGTGTGTAAAATCTTATAATAACGATTTTGCAAATTTCGGCGCGCACGCTCAGCCGTATCGGCGTGTATCGTGCGGCCTCATGCACGGGGCATGAAAGTGGCCGCTGGCGTGCGCCAAGACCGGCCGCACTGGCATATAAACAAGTCAACTCATCAGATCGGAGAATCCATGCGTGTCGCCACGTTCAACGTCAACGGCATCGGCAGCCGCCTGCCCGCCCTGCTCCAGTGGCTGAAAGAAACCAAGCCGGACGTCGCCTGTCTGCAAGAACTGAAGGCGCCGCAGGAACGCTTTCCGCTGGCGGAAATCAACGCCGCCGGCTACGGCGCCATCTGGCATGGACAAAAAAGCTGGAACGGGGTGGCGATCCTGGCGCGCGGCGTCGACCCCGTCGAGGTCACGCGCGGGCTGCCGGGCGACCCCAGCGACGAACAGAGCCGCTATATCGAGGCGGTGGTCAACGACATCGTGATCTGCGGACTGTACCTGCCGAACGGGAATCCGGCGCCGGGGCCGAAGTTCGACTACAAGCTGGCCTGGTTCGAGCGCCTGATCACGCGCGCTGCGCAGTTGCTGGAAACCGGGGCGCCGGTGGTCATCGCGGGCGACTACAACGTCATGCCGACCGAGCTCGACGTGTACAAGCCCGAGCGCTGGGGCGACGATGCCCTGTTCCGGCCGGAGACGCGCGAAGCCTTCCACCGGTTGGTGGCGCAGGGCTGGACCGATGCGCTACGCACCATGCATCCGGGCGAAGTGATCTATACCTTCTACGATTACTTCCGGAATGCGTACGGGCGCAATGCGGGGCTGCGGATCGACCATCTGCTGCTCAGCCCAAGCCTGGCGCCGGCCTTGACGGCGGCCGGGACCGACCACGAGGTGCGCGGGCGGGAGAAGCCGAGCGACCACGTGCCGACGTGGGTGGAGCTGGATTTGTCGAAGGTGAAGAAATAGTGTTGGCGTGACCCGTAGGGTGGGCCGGGCCGCGAAAGGGACCCCGTGCCCACGCGGAACGCGCCGCTGTGTTGGCGGTGTTTGGACCCGGGACGCGGCCGTTTGCAAGCGCGTCCAAATGATCATTCGAGACGTTTCGACGTTCAAACGGTGCGTGTGAAAATACGCAAACAATGATCGCCGTTCCGCGTGGGCACTTCGTCATTGATGCCCCCGGCATCAATGACCCCACCTTACGGTTGCGTTCCCGGGTCAAATCACCCGCACATCGCTTTCAACGATTACTGCGATCCGCCAGGAACTGCTGCGCACGCGGATGCTGCGGCTGCGTGAAGAACTGCTCCGGCGTCCCCTTCTCCAGGATCTTCCCCTCCGCCATGAACCAGATCCGGTCCGCCACGTCCCGCGCAAACCCCATCTCGTGCGTCACGCACACCATCGTCATGCCCTGCCCCGCCAGCCTGCGCATCACCTGCAGCACCTCGCCCACCATTTCCGGATCGAGCGCGCTGGTCGGCTCGTCGAACAGCATGATCGGCGGACGCATGGCCAGCGCGCGGGCAATCGCCACGCGCTGCTGCTGGCCGCCGGACAGCTGGTGCGGATAGGCATCGGCCTTGTGCGCCAGTCCCACGCCCTCGAGCAACTCCATGGCATAGGCCCTTGCCTCGGCCTTGCTCGCGCGCTTCAGGTTCACCGGCGCCAGCATGCAGTTCTCCAGCGCCGTCAAATGCGGGAACAGGTTGAACTGCTGGAACACGAAGCCGATCCCGGCGCGCAGTGCGTTCACATCAAACCCACGCGCGTGAATGTCGCGGCCATCGACGGCGATACGGCCGCCGTCGATTTCCTCCAGCCGGTTCAGGGTACGGATCAGGGTCGATTTACCGGAACCAGAAGGCCCGCACACGACCACGACTTCGTTCTTGGCGACGGTTTCGGTCACGTCGACCAGCGCGTGATACTCGCCGTACCACTTGTTGACTTGTTCGAGAACGATCATCGTTCAACTCTCTTTACAGCGAAATGGGTGTGACCCGCGTAGCGCGGCGGCCGAGCCGGCGTTCCAGCAGGAAGGCCAGCCGCGACAGGCCGAAGCACAGCACGAAATAGGTCAGCGCCAGGATGATATAGACCTCGACCGCCTTGGTGAACACCAGGGTGTTGACCTGGGTGGCGATGAACGACACTTCGGACAAGCCGATAATGTAGCCCAGCGAGGTGGCCTTGATGGTCGATACCAGCTGGTTGACCAGCGACGGCAGCACATTCTTCAATGCCTGCGGCAGTACCACCAGGCGCAGCGCCTGGAAATAACCCAGGCCGAGCGAACGGGCGCTTTCCAGCTGCCCTTTCGGCAGCGCGCGCATGCCTGCGGCGACGATCTCGGCCAGGTAGACCGCGTCGAACAGCACCAGCGTCATCAGCATGGTGGTGGCTTGCCCGGTCTTCACGCCGGTCACGGCCGGCAGGAAGAAGTAGGCCCAGAACACGACCAGCAGCAGCGGCACGGCGCGCACCACCTGCACCAGCGCCGTCACCGGCCAGCGCACCGCGCGGTAAGGGCTGACGCGGGCAACGCCCAGCAGCAAACCGAGCGGCATCGCAAGGATGAGCGCCGCGCCGGACAGCAAAATGGTCAGCGACAGTCCGCCCAGCGGCCCGTTCGGGTATTGGCCGACAAGGAAGTACAGCCAGTATTCCTGGATCAGTTCGATCATGATGGCCCCTTACACCGTGCGCACCGGGAAGCGGCGCCCGTACAGCTGCGCGGCCAGGGAAATCAGCAGCGACACCGTCAGGTAAGCCAGGGTCGCAAACGTGAACGCTTCGACGCTGCGAAAGCTCGCCGTCTCCACGCGCGCGGCCTGGTACATCATCTCGGCGGCGCCGATGACGGTGGCCACGCTGGTGTCCTTCCACAGGTTCACGGTCTGCGACAGCAGCGGCGGCACCGAGATGCGGATCGCCTGCGGCATCAACACCAGGCGTACGGCGGCAAAGCGCCCCAGGCCGAGCGAACAGGCGGCTTCCAGCTGCGCGGCCGGCACGGCCCGGATGCCGCTGCGGATGTCCTCGGCCATGTGCACGCCGGCGTACAGGCTCAGCGCGATCACGGCGCAGATGGCTTCCGGGTTGCTGTCGTACAGCGCCATCTTGACCGGCTCGGGCAGCAGTTCGGGAAAGGCGAAATACCAGAACA
>DAMABW010000073.1:0-14842 GCA_031999925.1 Massilia sp.
GCCACCCCACCGCGAAGAACCGCAGAGTATGAAGCAAGCTCAACGTACTGTCAACTATTTTTGCCATCACTACGAACCTGGCTCAATAGCAGCGTTGCTTCGGGGCGTGATTGTAACCGTAGCATCGGCAAACCTGCAAGGGTCTTTTTGAAGCGAATGCACAAGAGTCTATTCCGGAAGCTTCCAAGGAGTGCGCTGCGTCCGTCCGGCCTGCGGTACTGTACGCCTCAGGGGAACGTAAATACGGATGACATGGACATCAAGAAGCCAGGCTATCCACGCTGGCGTTGGCGGCCCTTGTTGCTGGCCAACCTGGCGATCGTCGCGGCCTACCTGGCCACGCGACTGGTTGCCGACGCCCTGGCGCTGCCGGCCGGTTACGCCCTGCCCCTGTTCCCGCCGGCCGGTGTGGCCCTGGCCCTGGCCACCAGCGCCGGCACCCGCGTGCTGCCCGGCATTGCCATTGGCGTGCTGCTCACCACCCTGCCGCGCCACCTCGACGATCCCGGCCTGCCTGTGGCAAATGCGTTGCTGGCCACGCTCGCGGTGGCGCTCGGCGCGCTGCTGCAGGCCTGGCTCGGCGCGCGCCAGTTCCGGCGCCGCATGCGCCCGGCCATCGATACCGGACGCGACGTCTTCGCCTTCCTGCTGCTCACGCCCATCATCTGCCTGATCAGCGCCACGGTCTCGGTGCCGGCCCTGTTCGCGCTCGGCGCCATCACCGAACCCGAACGCGTACTGAACTGGCTGGGCTGGTGGGCCGGCGACACCATCGGCGTGCTGCTCGGCGCGCCGCTGTGCTGGATCGTCTGCGGCCAGCCGCGCCGCCTGTGGCGCCAGCGCGCGCCCATCGTCGGGCTGCCGCTGGTGCTGGCCAGCGCGGCGGTGGTGACGATCTACCGCCTCACGCTCGGCTGGGAGCACGAGCAGCACCTGCAGCCCTACCGCTTGAAGGCGCAGCAGACCGCCGACGTGCTGCAGGCCGAGTTCAACGAGCACGTGCGCTTCGTCGGCACCTTTGCGCGCACCCTGGCCGACACCGAACACATCCTGGCGCGCGACAAGTTCCTGCGCGTGTCTAGCGGCTATGTCGACGGGCGCCCGGAAATCCAGGGCGTGAACTGGGCGGTGCCGGTGAAGGGCGCCGAGCGCGCCGGCTTCGAGGACTGGGTGCGCACCACCCTCGACGCGTCCTTTACCGGCATCCTGGACGTCACGCCCGGCCTGCGTTTGGAGCTGGCACCCCTGCGCGAACGCTACCTGCCGGTGCTGTATGCCTGGCCGCCCTCGAACACGGCGTTGCGCGGCGTCGATTTCCTCACCGCGCCCGGACGCGCGGAGACGGCGGCGCGCGCACTCCTGTTGCGCACGCCGATGGCGACCGAACCCTTCCGCCTGGTAATGAGCGGCGACAGGGGGATCGGCCTGTTCCGCTCGGTGGGCGAGCCGAACGCGCCGGCCTCGGGCGCGGTGATGTTCGTGCTGAATGCCGAAGCCCTGCTCGAACAGGCGGTGGCGCGCGCCGGCTTCGACGGCTTCCAGGCCGCGCTGGTGGATGTCACCGGCGGCGCCGTGCTGCCGCTGGTCGGGAATATCGACGTGGTCCATCCCGACGAGTACCGGGTCGGCCTGTCGTTCGCCGGGCGCAGCTACGTGGTCGCCTTCCACCCCACCGCCGCCTACGCCGCCAGCGAGCGCGGTGTGGCCAGCTGGACCGTGCTGTCGTCGGGCCTGCTGCTTACCGGCCTGCTGGGCGCCTTGCTGCTGCTGGTCAGCGGCGAGCGCGCCGCCGTGGAAGCGCAGGTGCTGGACCGCACCGCACGCCTGCGCGACCGCGAGGCACGCCTCGAGGCCATCCTCGACAACGCCGCCGACGCCATCCTCACCGTCGATGCGAACGGCCTGGTGGTGTCGGCGAATGCCGCCACCGCGCGCCTGTTCGGCTACCCGGCCCAGCACCTGGTCGGGCTGCCCTTCGGCTCGCTGGTGCCGGCCGGCGTCGATGGCGACGCCGCCGTCCAATTGACCCGCCTGTCGCAGTCGACGCCCGACGAGTGCGTGCTCGAGGGCCGCAATGCGCAGGCTGGGATCTTCCCGCTGTCGATCTCGGTGGCGCCGGTGCAGATGGCCAACGAAGGCAGGCAGGAGCAGTTCTTTGTCTGCATCCTGCGCGACCTGACCGAGCAGCAGCGCTCGCAGGAACACATCTACCGCCTGGCCCACCACGACGTGCTCACCGGCCTGGAAAACCGCGTCGCCCTGAACGTGCGCCTGGAGCAGCAACTGGCCACGGCGCGCCGCCACAACGAGCCGGCGGCGGTGCTGTTCATCGACCTGGACCACTTCAAGAAGATCAACGATTCGCTCGGCCACGCGGCCGGCGACAAGCTGCTGGTGGGCGCGGCCGAGCGCATGAAGGACGTGCTGCGCGACGTCGACACCCTGGCGCGCCTGGGCGGCGACGAATTCATCATCGTGCTGGCCGGCCCGCTGACGCCCGACAGCGTCACCGGCGTGGCGGTGCGCCTGGTCGAATCGCTGTCCCAACCCTACCAACTGGCCGGGCATACCGCGCACAGCGGCGCCAGCGTCGGCGTGGCCCTGTTCCCCGATGACGGCGAGGATGCGGCGACCCTGATCCGGCATGCCGACATGGCGATGTACGCGGCCAAGCGCGAGGGGCGCAACAACTTCCAGTTCTTCTCGCCGGCGATGAACGCCGCCACCCACGAGCACCTGCTGCTGGAAAACCGCATGTGGAGCGCCCTGAACGCCGAGGGCTTCAGCCTGCACCTGCAGGCCCAGGTGGCGCTCGACACCGGCCGCATCATCGGCGCCGAAGTGCTGCTGCGCTGGCAGGACAGCGAACTGGGCAGCGTGGAGCCGAGCCGCTTCATTCCGGTGGCCGAGGAAAGCGGCATGATCGTGCCGCTGGGCGACTGGGTGCTGGCCCAGACCATGGCGTTATTGGCGGAGTGGCAGCGCGACGGCCTGGACGACCTGCGCCTGGCGGTCAATTTATCGGCGCGCCAGTTCTCGGGCAGCGCCCTGCTCGAACGCCTCGACGAACTGGTGGCGCGCTACGGCATCGACCCGGCCCGGCTCGAACTCGAGATCACCGAAACGGCCGCCATGCGCGACCCGGAAAACACGCGCGAACTGCTGCGCGAACTGCGCACGCGCGGCTTCAAGCTGGCGATCGACGACTTCGGCACCGGCTACTCGTCGCTGGCTTACCTGAAGCTGTTCGCGATCGACCGCATCAAGATCGACCGCGGCTTCGTGAAGGACATCGAGCACAATCCGAACGACGCGGTGATCGTCGCCGCCACCATCGGCCTCGCGCATGCGCTCGGCCTGGCCGTGGTGGCCGAAGGGGTGGAAACCCAGGCGCAATGGGGTTTCCTGCGCGAGAAGCTGGGCGACGAAGCCCAGGGCTACCTGTTCGCGCGGCCGATGCCGGCCGGCGAATTCCGCGAATTCATCCGGCGGCAAGCGCAGCCAGTACCTGGCGCTTGAGGGCGCGGATCAGCGCCGTTTCGTCGGGCGGCACGCCTTCCGGCGCCGTGCCGGTGCGGTCGGCGTAGAAGAAGCCCAGATGCGCCTTGCCCACCACCAGCGGCAGCACGATGAAGCTCTTCGCGTCCGGCAGCAGCGTACGGTGCCAGGCGGGCAGCAGTTCGCGGATCTTCGGGCTGGCGGCATCCGAGATCATCAGGTCGGCATCGTTTTCCAGCGCCAGCAAGAACAGGTCGCGCCCGGGATGGGCCGCCGCGGCCGGGAAACTGAAGCCGGCCTGCAGGCGCGCGCGCTCTTCGCCGAACGAGACGCGGGCGCGGTACAGGTTCTGGCGCGCGTCCTTCAGGCACACCGTGGCGAAGCGAAAGCCGAGGGCGCTGTAGAGCGTCTCCAGCACCGCGAGGATGACGTCGTTCAGGCGCGCATTGCCGGCGGCGCGCAACTGGGTCACGTCCTGCACCCCGGCCAGCAGCAGCTCGCGCGCATTCTTCGGTTTGCCGCTCGGGTGCGTGCCTTCTTCCTCCTCGCCGGCGTCGAGCGTGGCCAGCAGCAGCACGTTCGGCAAGCCCTCGCCCGGGTCGGGTTCGGCCCGCGCCAGCGGCTGCAGGTTCATGCTCTCCATCAGCGCTTTCATGCCCTCGTCGACGTTCGCGAACAGCTTGTCCAGCGCCGCGCCATCGAGCTCGAAGGCGGCGCCGTAGCGTGCCAGCAGCGCGCGTGCTTCCGGCGAGCCGCCGGGGTCCGGCGTCCTGGCCAGCAGGCGCGCCACGTCCAGGCTGAACGAGGCCACCTGGCGCATCCACTCGCCGCGATTGGCCGCCACCTTCAGGGTGCCGGCCGGCAGCGCCGCCTGGGCGCGCACGATCACGTCGGGGATCTTCCATTCGGCCAGCACGGCGGCCGACAGGGTGTCGTAGGTACAGCCCAGGATCAGCTGCGAAGCTTGCGCCGGGGTGTGCTTGCCGGCCGCGACGATCTGGCGGATCTCGCGGTAGCGTTCGTGCTCGTGCGAGGCCACCAGCAGCGAGCCCAGGTTCTTGAACAGCGCGCCGATGGCCGCTTCCTCGGCGCCCTGGTAGAACGACAGGCGCGCCATCTCGCGCCCGACCAGGCTGGCGCACAGCGAGGCTTCCAGTTCGTGGCGCACGCTGCCGGCATGGGGGCCGTTGTCCAGGGTGTCGACCAGCAGCATCGCCAGCGCGGTGGTCTTCACGTTGTCGAAGCCGAGTAGTGCGATCGCGCGCGAGACCGTGGTAACCACGGTACCGGCCACGGTGCGGTACTGCACCGTGTTCGACAGGCGCAGGATGCGCTGGGTCAGCGCCAGGTCGGACAACACGAAGTAGGCGAGATCGTGGGTGCCCTGGTCGTCCGAGGATGCCAGTTCGACCACGCGCGCCACCGCGCTGCCGAGGGCGAACATCTCTTCCTCGCCGCTGACCTTCTGCATCAGGGCCGCGCGCACGCGCCGCGTCGCCGCTTCGTCGTGGATGGGAGGTGCCGCTGTCATGCCATGCTACCCGTTCGTTTGGCGCGTGCGCCCTTGTCGTATTTCTTCAGGACCGCCTGGTGCAGCGCGCCCAGTGCCGACAGCTTGGGGTTGCGCGGATCGAGGCGGCGTACCGCGGCCAGCTGGGCCAGCGCCTGCTGCGCCAGCTTGTCGTCCCAGCCGGTGTGTTCCAGGCAGCGCAGCAGCGCCAGCGCCGCGTTAAAGGCCACCTGCGGATTGCCCGGCATGCGCTGCGCCGCTTCCTGCATCAGGGAGACCGCACCCTGGTAGTCGCCGCTCTTCGCGCGCTCGGCGCCGCCGGCCACCAGGTCGACCACGTGCTGGCGCGCTTCCTGGGCCAGGCTGGCGCCGAGTTCGGCCTGGCCGGCCTGGGCCATCACGCTCATGGCGCGGTCCATGGCGGTGGCGTCGCCGGCGTTGCGCATCACGTCGCGCACGATGCTGGCGGCGCCTTCGGCCATGTTGTGGTCGAGGCAGCTGCGCGCCAGTTCCAGCTTCAGGTCCGACGACATGGCCGGGCTGTCCTGGCTGGCGGCCACCGCCGCCGTCAGGGCTTGCGCCAGGCGCTCCTCGTTGCCGGTGTATTCGTGCAGCAGGGCCGAGGAGATCGCGCTGCAGGCGTCGGCGTGCTGGCGCCCGCCCATCGAGCGGTCGAGTTCGCGAATGACGGAGGCGGCGGCCACCGGGTCGCCCTTGCGCACCAGGGTGCGCACCAGCTTCACATGGTCCTCGGGGTCGCGGAACTCCGAGTACTTCGCTTTCTGCACCACCTGCTTCAGCACCTTTTCGGCGGTGTCGTTGTCGCCCGCCTCGAAGGCGACTTCGCCCAGCGTGCGCAGGCGCCGCACCGCATGCGGCGACACCGCCACGGCTTTTGTCAGCACCTGCTGCGATTTCTCCAGCTCGCCCATGGCGCTGTGGGTACGCGCCAGCCAGTCGTAGGCATCGACGAAGTTGGTGTTGGTCTGGACCAGTTCGGTGAGCAGGGTGCCGGCTTCCTCGTACTGCTCGCGCAGGTACAGGGTTTTCGCCAGGCCCAGGCGCGCCCAGGCGATCGCGCGGCTTTCGGCCAGGCGCCGGTAGATCGGCTCGGCCTGCGCGGCTTCGCCCAGGAACAGGTGCAGTTCGGCGCGCAGGCGCAGGAAATCGACGGTGTAGCGCGGCCAGGCGGCTTCGCCCTCGACGCAGGCCTCGATGGCCTCGTGCTGGGCGCCGGCTTCCATGAGGCGGTAGACCGGCAGCAGCACGTTGCGCCGCTCGAGGGCGCGCGCGATGCGGTCGAGCAGGCGGTCGGCCGTGAACGGTTTCAGGATGTAGTCGGTGGGCGCCAGCTCGGCGGCGCTGACCACCTTGCCGTAGTCGCCTTCGGCGGTGACCATGAAGAACATGGTCGACAGCGAGATCAGCTTGTGGTGGCGCAGGTCTTCCAGCAGTTGCTGGCCATCCTGGCCGCCTTCCAGGTCGTACTCGCACAGCACCAGGTCGAAGCTTTTCAGGCCGAGCTGCTTGACGGCCAGGTTGGCGCTGCTGGCGTGGTCGATGCGGGTCAGGCCGCACATGGCGAGCATGCTGTGGATGTTCGCCCGCATCCCGGAATGGGGCTCGATCAGGAGTGCGGTGAGGCCGTCTAGTTCGTTCATGTCGTTGTTTTCCGCTCGGCCCGCAAGGCGGCTGCGTTGGCCGCTGGTGGTCCAGTATATTACGGCGCGGAAAAAATTTACTTAAATCGGGTCGACATGCCTACGTAAAAAACGGGCGCCGATGGGGAAATGCGACAGAAACGCGTCTTACAGCCCGGAAGCAGCCTGGCGCAAGGGTACCGCGCCCGTACAGGCGGCGTGCGCCGCTTCGGTCACCACGTTCTGGTAACGCACTTCGTAGCGCCCGGCGGCCAGGCCGTCGACCGTGAACGTGGCGTGCGACTCGACATAGGCATGGCGCACGTTCGAGCGGCGGTCGAGGTCGTGGATCTTGACGAACACCGGCGCCTCGTTGGCGCTGTTGTCGACCACCACCGACATCTCCTTGCCCTGGTTACCGACCGGGTAACCGGCGATGTAGCCGGAATCGGCCGGCCAGGGTTCGCCGTTCGGTGCGCCCGGCGTGGCGAGATCGGTGGCGCAGTCGGGCCGGCGCGGCGGCACCACCAGCTGGGTCACGGCCAGGGCTTTGACCTGGCTGGCCGGCAGGCGCGCGCCGTCCAGGCCGGCCCAGACGTCGGGTTCGGCTTCGGAGACCGGGGCCGGAGCCGGCGTCAAACCCGGCATGGGCGCCGTGCCCTCGGTCCTGGGCGCGGCGGCCGGCTTGGCGTTGAAGGCCAGGGCCGACGGCAGCACGCCCGGCGGCTGCAGCAGCAGGAAGACGGCGCCGGCGCCGGCCGTCACACCGCCCAGGATGCCCAGCCACCACTTCGGGTCGCGCCACAGGCTGGGACGCGGCAGGGCCGGCGGCGGCTTCCCGCCCGCGTCCCAGTGGCCCTCGCGCGTGCGTCCGCCCTCTTCCCCGCTGCTTTCCAGCCACTCGACTTCCCACTCCTCGGCCGCGATCCACTCGTCGTGCTCCTTGCGGCGCACCGGGTCGGACAGGGTGTTGTAGGCGGTGTTGACGATCGCCATGATGCGGGCGGCCTTTTCGTCGCCCGGATTCTTGTCGGGATGGTATTTCTGGCTCAGCGCCTTGTAGGCCGCACGCACGACTTCCCCCGGCGCACCGCGCGCCACCTTCAGGTTATCGTAATGGGTGTGGATCTTGGCCATGGTTCTGCGCTGGTAGCTTGCTTGTGCCTTGCCTGTCGCTGTTCAGCAGAGCGTTTGTTCTGTTCCGATGATAGCCGAAGTCAGCGCCGGTCCAGCAGTACAGCATAGCCGGTATTGTGTCTACAAAGCAACATATCCGTATTACAGCCTGTGGCTGCGATCGGCCTGCAGGATCGGCGCCGGTAGCTCGACGTCCAGGCCCACCGCCAGCACCTTGAACAGCTCGCCCATCTCGGCCGGCGAGACCAGTTTTTGCACCGCCTTCGACTGCGGCAGGTAGCGCACCGCGTCTTCCGGATCGGTGCGCAGCAGCAGGTCGCCGATGCCGCAGCCGAGCAGGAAGCCGGCCTGGCTGGTATAGCCCAGCACGTCCATTCCCGCGTCCTGGGCCGCCAGCGCCATCGCCGTGAAATCGACGTGGGCGGTAATGTCCTGCAGGCCCGGCAAATAAAACGGTTCCGGATGCGCATGGTGGCGGTAGTGGCACATCAATGTGCCGCCGCTGCGCTGGTCGACATAGTATTCGTGGGCCGGGAAGCCGTAGTCGAACAGCAGCGCCGCGCCTTTCCCGCCCCTGAACATCTGCGCCAGCGAGGCCATGAAGCCGCAGGCGACCGGGTGGATTTCGGTGAGATAGCCTTCCGGCAGCGCGTCGGCATCCGGGATCTGGCGCGCCAACTGTGCGGCCAGCGCCGCGTCAAGTTCCTGCTGGGCGTAGGCGAAACGCCCCGCTTCGACGGTCACCATCTGGCGCCGCCAGCCGCCAGCCGTTTTCACGACCAGCTCGACCGGCATGGCGTCGAGCACCTCGTTGGCCAGCACCACGCCGCTGAACGCATCCGGGAAGCCGTCGATCCAGCGCACCTGCGGGAAATCGCGCAAGGCTTCCTGCTGGCGCGCGCGCAGTTCGCCCGACAGTTCGATGATGGTATAGCTGTCGACTTGCACCCCATCGGCCGCCAGTGCGGTGAGCACGTCGCGCGCCAGCCTGCCGGTACCGGCGCCGAATTCGATGATGTTGGGCGCGCTTTGGGCGATAATAGCGGCTGCCGCGCGCGCCAGCGCCGCCCCGAACAGGGGCGTGATCTCGGGCGCGGTGGTGAAATCGCCATCGGCGCCCAGCTTGGCCGCACCGCCGCTGTAGTAGCCGAGCCGGGGCGCGTACAGCGCCAGCTCCATGAAACGCGAAAAGGCAATCGCGCCGCCCTGCTGTTCAATTTCAGCGGCAATCAGTTGCTGCAAGGCGTGGGACGCGGCCAGCGCGTCGCTGTCGGGAAGGGGTAGGGACATCCCGGCATTGTAGCCAGATCGGCAGGGTTCAACAATTTCAGTCAAGCCACATTCTGTTATGACGCAAGACATACCGCCGCATGCTGCTCCGCGCGTTGCGCTCGTCACCGGCGCCGGCCGCCGCATCGGCCGCGCGATCGCACTCGGCCTGGCCGCGGCCGGCTGGGACATCGCCGTCCACTACCGCCACTCCGCACGCGAAGCCGAGGAGGTAGCCGAGGCGATCCGGGCATGCGGCCGCCGCGCCGCGACCCTGGCATGCGACCTGGCCGATGAAGCGGCGGTGCGCGCCCTGCCCGGCCGCGCGGCCGAGGCCCTGGGCCGCCTGACTTGCATCGTCAACAATGCTTCGTTGTTCGAATACGACAACGCCACCAGTTTTTCACCGGCCCTGTTGAGTGCCCACATGAGCGCCAACCTGGCCGCGCCCCTGCTGTTGGCCCAGGCCCTGCACGCGGCCACGCCGGAAAACGGGCAGGCGGTGGTGGTCAACCTGCTGGACCAGAAACTGTACAATCTCAACCCGGATTTTTTGTCGTACACGCTGTCGAAAGCGGCACTCGATACCGCCACGACCATGCTGGCCCAGGCGCTGGCGCCGCGGCTGCGTATCGTCGGCGTGGCGCCCGGCATCACCATGGTCTCGGGCGACCAGAGCGAAGACGGTTTCGCCCAGGCGCACACGGCGACGCCGCTGGGACGCTCCTCGACGCCGCAGGACATCGCCGATGCCGTGGTGTACGCGGCCTCGGCGCGCGCGCTGACCGGCACCACCCTGGTGGTCGACGGCGGCCAGCACCTGCTGCCTTCGGTGCGCGACGTGATGTTCCTGACCAAATAACGCAACTAGCAACGCAACTAGCACCGCAACAAGCAACTTAACCAGCACTTTCACAAGGCTTCTTTATGCTGTCCGCCCTGACCCACCCGAGCTTGCGCGATTGCCGCCGGCTGTTCCTGCGCAATTACGAAGTGATGATCAACATCGGCGTCCACGACTTCGAGAAAAAGGGCGAACAGCGCGTGCTGATCAACGTCGACCTGTACATCCCGCTGGTCGAATCGACGCCCAAGGCGGACCTGCTCGACGAAGTGGTCGACTACGATTTCATGCGCGAGACCGTCGCCAAGCGCATGGCGCAAGGCCACGTGCACCTGCAGGAAACCCTGGTCGACGACCTGGTGGATGCCCTGCTGGCCCACCCGCGCGTGCGCGCCGTGGCGCTGTCGACGATGAAGCCGGACGTGTATCCCGACTGCGAAGGCGTCGGCGTGGAAGTGTTCAAGATCAAGGATGAAGCATGAATGCAGCAGTAATGAATGAAGCGTTGGCGCAAGACGCCGTCAGCGACCCGAAACTCGACAAGGTCGCGCGCGAGAACAACAAGCTCCACAAGCGCCTGTGCCGCCTGGTCGGCCAGGCAATCGGCGACTTCAACATGATCGAGGACGGCGACAAGGTGATGGTCTGCCTGTCCGGCGGCAAGGACAGCTACGCCCTGCTCGACATCCTGATGACGCTGCGCGAGCGCGCGCCGATCCATTTCGACATCGTGGCGGTGAACCTCGACCAGAAACAGCCGAACTTCCCGGCCGATATCCTGCCGGCCTACCTCGACAAACTGGGCGTGCCGTACCACATCGAGAACCAGGACACCTACAGCATCGTCAAGCGCCTGATCCCGGAAGGCAAGACCACCTGCTCGCTGTGCTCGCGCCTGCGACGCGGCATCCTGTACCGCGTAGCCGATGAACTCGGCTGCAACAAGATCGCCCTTGGCCACCACCGCGACGACATCCTCGAGACCTTCTTCCTGAATATGTTCTTCGGCGGGAAGCTGAAGGGCATGCCGGCCAAGCTGGTCTCCGACGACGGCAAGCACATGGTGATCCGTCCGCTGGCCTACGTGAAGGAAGTCGACACCGAGCGCTATGCCGAAGTGAAGGGCTTCCCGATCATTCCGTGCGACCTGTGCGGCTCGCAGGAAAACCTGCAGCGCAAGCAGATCAAGGCCATGCTGCGCGGTTGGGAAAAAACCAATCCGGGGCGCGTGGAGAACGTGTTCTCGTCGCTGTCGACCGTGGTGCCGTCGCACCTGCAGGACCGCAATTTGTTCGGCTTCGTCGACCTGAAGACCGATGGCGTGCCGAACCCGCTCGGCGATATCGCCTTCGACGAAGAGCCGTGCTCGACGCCGGTGGCGAATACGATTTCGCTTAGTCAGCTCTAATCAATGACAGGGGCCGCTGGCGCGATGCCAGCAGCGCCCCGCCAAACAGCGCCAGCGCGGAAAACACCAGCCCGCGCTGCAGGCCGCCGGGACCGTCGGCAATCCAGCCGATGATCGATGGCCCGACGATCTGGCCCAGCGCGAACACGGTCGTGAAGGCACTGATGCCGGCCGACCAGGCATGCTGGGGCAGGTTGTGACGTACCAGGGCCGTGGTCGAGGCCACCACCGACAGGAAAATCCCGCCGAACATCAGGCCCGAGACGAACATCAGCGCCGGTGCGCTCGTTACCGCCGGCAGGATCGGCGCCACACCCAATAAGCCGTTCAGGATCGCCATCGCCTGCCCGCCCTTGAAGCGGTCGAGCATGCGCGCCCAGATGCGCGACGACGCCATCACGGCCAGGCCCAGCATGGCGTAGAACAGCGTGATCGTGCCGGCGCCCATGCCCTGCTCCTTGAGGAGGGCGATCACGAAGGTCATGTAGCCGATGTAGCCGACGCCGAACATCAGGTAGCCGGCCAGGCCGAACGCGAAAGGCCGCAACGTGAAACCGCCCTGTCCGCCCGCGTTCGAGGGCGCGCCGTCGACCTGGCGCGCCGGCAGCACCATCGCCAGCGTCGCCAGCAGGCAGAGCGCGGCGAGTCCGATCCAGGCCCATTGCCAGCTGTGCGCCGCGCCCTGGGCAGCGGCCGCCTCCATCGCCAGCGGCACCAGCAGCGCGGAGGCGACGATGCCCAGGCCGGTGCCGCCGTAATAGATCCCGAGCAGCAGGCCGGAGCGCTCCGGATGCAGCAAGCCCAGGCGCGCCGCCAGCAGGCCGCCGGAAATGAAGATAAAGGCGCTGGCGATGCCCGCCAGGACGCGCTGGCCGATCAGCAGGCCGGCGTCGACCACGAAGCCGGAGAGCAGCATGAACAGGCTGGCCAGCACCGCGCCGCCGACCAGCGCGGCCTGCGCGCCGTAGCGCCGCATCAGGGCGGGCGTGGCCAGGGCGCCGATCAAGTAACCGAGGGCGTTCCCGGTGTTCATGGCGCCCGACAGGAAGTAGGACCAGCCGAGGTCGGCGCGCATGGGCGGCAGCAGCAAGGCGTAGGAAAAGCGCGTCAGGCCCAGCGACACGGCGGCGCCGAGCGACAGCGCAAAAGCGGTCAGGAAGGGGCGGCGCGCGGCCAGCGAAGCGGGGCCCGGGAGGATGCTCGATGCGGTTTTCGCGTGACGGTCCATGCTGCGATTGTAAAGTCAAAACACGGCGTTTCGCGCGTTATCGGGTTTACAATCGCCTGAATCGACTACAAGGTGAATCCATGCCCCTGCTGCCCCGCCTGTCCGCCATCTTCGCGCTTGCCCTTGCCATGCTGACGCCCTGCGCCGCCCTCGCCAACCCTGCCGCGATCTACCTCGTGCGCCATGGCGAGAAGGAAGCCGTGGGCCAGGACCCGGCGCTCACCGCGCAGGGACGGCAGCGTGCGCAGAACATCGCCGTCATGTTGCACAAGGCGGGCATCGCCCACATCTTCAGCACCCCGACCGCGCGCACGCGCCAGACCGCGCAGCCGCTGGCCGAGCGCGGCAAGCTGGAGGTGCAGCTCTACGATCCGCGCGCGCCGCAGGCGCTGGTGGCGAAGGTGAAGGGCTTGAGCGGGCCGGTGCTCGTGGTGGGGCATTCGAACACGCTGTCGGAGCTGGTGCGGCTGTTCGGCGGCCAGCCTGGGGCGGAGATCGCGGACAACGAGTACGACCGGGTGTACCAGTTGACGCCGGGTGCGAACGGCAGCGTGGGCACGGTGGTGTTCACCTCGCTGCCGGAAACGGGCGCGGCGCCGTAGGGTGGGTTCTCCGAACCCACCATTGTGGAAATGGTGACAGCGCCAGGTGGGTTCGAGAACCCACCCTACCGGCCTGACCGTTTTTGATTACGGCGCGACGTTCGCGCGCAGCACCGGATACAGGTTCAGGCGCTCGTCCCACGACGCATGGCGGCGCGCGAAGAACTCCAGGCGCGCGTGCGGGTTCTTGGCGAACGCCGGATCGCTGTCGATGCGGCGCTTGAACTCGGCGGCAACGGCCGGGTCGGCCGCCATCTGCTCGCGCGCCACGTCCTCGGCAACGTACTCTTCCATGTATTCCTTGGCCTCATAGGCATTGTTGAACATGCCCCATGCCAGCAGCGAGTCCGGGCCTTGCGGCTCGAAGATCGCCATCACCAGGCGCGCCTTCGGCTGGGCGATCGGCACGAACAGGGCGCCGCGGCCCACGCTACGCGTTTCAGCCTTCCAATTGCCTTCGACCGTCAAACGCTGGTGCGATTCCAGCGACTTGGCGCCGAAGGTCACCTTGTCGGCGCGGAAGGTCTCGGCCTCGAAGCGCTCGATGCCCTTGTCGAGTTTACGGAAGGCGATGCCGTGCTGGGTCAGCTTGGTCGCCACCATCGCCGCATGCGCGGCCGGCACGATGTAGCCGGCGCGCGGCGCCGCCACCTGCAGATCGGCCACCACCTCGTCGCGCAGCGGCACGCGCCAGACCTGCGGCTTGGTTTCGTCGTAACGCGTCATCAAGATGCCCGACACATCCGATGGCGTGCGCGTGTATTCGTAGCCGTTGAAGTCGACCATCTTCGATTTTTCAAGCGTTTTCCAGGTCAGGGGCACCGGCGTGCCGGCCAGTTTCAGCGCCCGCGCATCGGCCGCGCGTGCAGCCTGCTGCCATTCCTTGCCGTGCTTCGCCACCTGCTCCAGTACCGACACGAAGCTGTTGTGGGTGATGCGCACGCGGGTCGGGTAATCCTTCCACGAGTGGGTCTCGACCAGCATCGCCATGCGGTTACGCAGCTGGAAGTAGCCGGTCGAGAAGCGCGGGTCGGACACACCGTCCATGAAGCCCGACATCGGGTCGTCGGTCTTCACGAAGGACATGTAGTAGGACTGCGGGGTCGAGCCTTGCTTGGCGATGTCGGCGATCACGTTGTCGCGCAGCGCCAGGCCGGCCTTGCGAAATTCCGGGTCGCCCGAGTACACCGGCTCGACCTGGATCGACACATCGTGCTGGAACTTGGCGCCGTCGGTCACGTGCAGGTCGACGTAGGTCAGCGGGTCCCAGGCGTTCACCAGCGCCAGCATGGCCTGCATCTCGGGCGCGTCGGCCTTCACGTAGTCGCGGTTCAGGTTGAAGTTCTGGGCCGTGGTGCGCCAGCCCATCTCGACCGGGCCGCGCTGGTTCGGGCGGTTCCACTGGCCGAAGCGCTCGTGGCCGTCGACGTTGAAGACCGGGACGAACAGCAGCACCTGCTTGTCGAGCGCACCTTTTGCCAGGCGGCCTTCGAGCATTTCGTGCAGCGCCAGGAAGCCGGCGTCCTTGCCGTCGATCTCGCCGGCGTGGATGCCGCCCTGGATCAGCGTCACCGGCAGGTTGGCCTTGGCCGCCGCCTGCGCGGTAAAGGCGCCGCTGCGGGTCACGACCAGCGCCAGCATCGGGCGGTCTTCCGGCGTGCGGCCGAATTCGATGCACTTCACCTCCTTCGGATAGGCCTTCTGGA
>DAMABW010000074.1:0-14760 GCA_031999925.1 Massilia sp.
GGTCGTCCTGCAGCGCGTGCGCGATGCCGAGCGCGAGCAGATCCTGCAAGACTTCCTCGAGCGCGGCGATTCGCTGGTCACCGGCACCATCAAGCGCATGGAACGCGGCGATGCGATCGTCGAGTCGGGCAAGATCGAAGCGCGCCTGCCGCGCGACCAGATGATTCCGAAGGAAAACCTGCGTATCGGCGACCGCGTCCGTGCCTACATCCTGCGCGTCGACCGCAACATGCGCGGCCCGCAGGTGATCCTGTCGCGCACCGCGCCGGAATTCATCATGAAGCTGTTCGAACTGGAAGTTCCAGAGATCGAGCAGGGCCTGCTGGAAATCAAATCGGCTGCCCGTGATGCCGGCGTGCGCGCAAAAATCGCCGTCTACACGGCCGACAAGCGCATCGACCCGATCGGTACCTGCGTCGGCATGCGCGGTTCGCGCGTGCAGGCCGTGACCGGCGAGCTGGGCGGCGAGCGCGTCGACATCGTGCTGTGGTCGGACGATCCGGCCCAGTTCGTCATCGGCGCACTGGCCCCGGCCAATGTGTCGTCGATCATGGTCGATGAAGAAAAGCACGCCATGGACGTGGTGGTCGATGAAGAAAACCTGGCAATCGCGATCGGCCGTTCGGGCCAGAACGTGCGCCTGGCGTCGGAACTGACCGGCTGGAAGATCAACATCATGACGGCCGAGGAATCGGCCAACAAGGTGGCCCAGGAAACGGCGGCAATTCGTTCGCTGTTCATGGAAAAGCTCGATGTTGACCAGGAAGTGGCCGACATCCTCGTCGAAGAAGGCTTCTCGAGCCTTGAAGAAATCGCGTACGTCCCGATTTCCGAAATGCTCGAAATCGAATCCTTCGACGAGGAAACCGTCAACGAACTGCGTACCCGCGCCCGTGACGCGCTGGTGACCGAAGCCATTGCATCCGAAGAAGGTCTGGAAGGCATGGAAGAGGCGCTGGTGAACCTCGAGGGCATGGACCGCAGCACCGCGGGCAAACTCGGCCTGGCCGGGATCAAGACGGTCGAAGCATTCGCAGGGCTCGCATACGACGAATTCGGCGCCATCCTGGCCCTGTCGTCGGACCGCGCCCGTGAACTGATCAAGAGTGAATTTAATGATGTGACCGACGATGAGATGAAGCTGGTCGACAGTAAATATGATGACCGCGCCAAGGCGCTGCAGGCGAAAGCCTGGAGCCTTGCAGAAACGGCCAAGGCATAATTTGCAAATCTTTATCATCTCCGCGACACATAGAAAAGAGGACTGAATGGCGAGTAACAACGTAGCCCAATTTGCCACCGAACTGAAGATGCCTGCAGACTTGCTGCTGACGCAGCTGCGTTCTGCCGGCGTCGAGAAAAGTTCGACGTCAGATCCCTTGTCGAAAGATGATAAGGACAAGCTGCTGAACCACCTGCGCCGTACCCACGGCGCGGGCGATTCGACCGAGAAAAAGAAAATCACGGTCACCCGCAAGGAAACCAGCGAGATCAAGCAGGCTGACGCATCGGGCAAATCGCGCACGATCCAGGTGGAAGTGCGCAAGAAACGCACCTTTGTACAGCGCGACGACCCGGCGCCTGCCGCCGCAGCCGCGCCGGCCGCTCCCGTGATCGACGAAGCCGAAATCGCACGCCGCGAGGAAGAGGCACGCCGTCACGCCGAACTCGTGGCGCGCCAGGAAGCCGACCTGCGTGAAAAGCAGGAGCGCCTGGCCAAGCTCGAATCCGAGCGCCAGGAACAGGCCAAGGCGGCTGAAGAGCAGGCCAAGCGCGACGCCGAGGAAAAGGCGAAACGCGAAGCCGCCGCGGCCGCTGCCGCCAGCTCCGCCGCCGGCGAGCAGGCCAAGCAGGCCGCTGCCGACGACGCCAAGAAAAAGGCCGAGCAGGCCGCCAAGGAAGCCGCCGAACGCGCTGCCGCCACCGAGCGCGCACGCAAGGCCGTGGCCGACGAAGTGGCCCAGATCAAGGCCATGATGGCCCAGCCACGCCGCGTCATCAAGGCGCCTGAGCCGGCACCGGCTCCGGTGGCCACGAAACCGGCCGCACCTGCCGGCACGCTGCACAAGCCTGCCGACAAGAAGCCGGCCGAAGGCACGACCGCCAAGCCGGGCGACAAGAAGCCCGGCGACAAGAAGTCGATCAAGTCGGCGAACGTGTCCTCGACCTGGTCGGACGACAAGAAGCGCGGTGCGCCGAGCGGCGCCAAGACCCGCGGCGGCGCCGGTGCGCCGAGCGGCCGCGACGGCTGGCGTTCGGGTGGCCGCAGCGGTGGCCGCCGTTCGCACAGCGACGACCGCGAAACCAACTTCCAGGCGCCGACCGAGGCGATCGTCAAGGACGTCCACGTTCCTGAAACGATCACCGTGGCCGAACTCGCCCACAAGATGTCGGTGAAAGCCTCGGAAGTCATCAAGCAGCTGATGAAGCTGGGCCAGATGTGCACCATCAACCAGGTCCTGGACCAGGAAACCGCGATGATCGTGGTGGAAGAGATGGGCCATAAAGCCTTCGCTGCCGCCGAGGACGATCCGGAAGCGATCCTGGCCGACCAGGGCGCGCATGCCGAGTTCGAAGCGACGCCGCGTGCACCGGTCGTGACCGTCATGGGCCACGTCGACCACGGCAAGACCTCGCTGCTGGACTACATCCGCCGCGCCAAGGTTGCCGCGGGCGAAGCCGGCGGCATTACCCAGCACATCGGTGCATACCACGTGGACACCCCGCGCGGCATGATCACCTTCCTGGATACCCCGGGCCACGAAGCCTTTACGGCAATGCGTGCCCGTGGCGCCAAGGCCACCGACATCGTCATCCTGGTGGTGGCGGCGGACGACGGTGTGATGCCGCAAACGAAGGAAGCGATTGCCCACGCAAAAGCTGCCGGTGTACCGCTGGTCGTGGCGATCAACAAGATCGACAAGCCGGGCGCCAACACCGACCGCGTGACCCAGGAACTGGTCGCCGAAGGCGTGGTGCCGGAAGAATACGGTGGCGATTCGCCGTTCGTCCCTGTGTCGGCGAAAGTCGGTACCGGTATCGACGACCTGCTCGAGCAAGTGCTGTTGCAGGCCGAAGTGCTGGAACTGAAGGCGCCGGTCGGCTCGCCGGCCCGTGGCCTGGTGGTCGAATCCCGCCTGGACAAGGGCCGTGGCCCGGTCGCGACGATCCTGGTGCAGTCGGGTACCCTGCGCCGCGGCGACGTGGTGCTGGCCGGTTCGGCTTACGGCCGTGTCCGCGCCATGCTCGACGAGAACGGCAAGGCGATCGCCGAAGCCGGTCCGTCGATCCCGGTCGAGATCCAGGGCCTGACCGAAGTGCCGGCTGCCGGCGAAGAAGTCATGGTCATGGCCGACGAGCGCAAGGCGCGTGAAATCGGTCTGTTCCGTCAAGGTAAGTTCCGCGACGTGAAACTGGCCAAGCAGCAGGCGGCGAAGCTGGAAAACATGTTCGACCAGATGGCCGAGGGCGAGGTGAAGAACCTGCCGCTGATCATCAAGACCGACGTGCAGGGTTCGCAGGAAGCGCTGGTCGGCTCGCTGCAGAAGCTGTCGACTTCGGAAGTGCGCGTACAGGTCGTCCATGCGGCGGTCGGCGGCATCACCGAATCCGACGTCAACCTGGCAGTGGCCTCGAAGGCAGTCATCATCGGCTTCAACGCCCGTGCCGACGGCCAGGCGCGCAAGCTGGCGGAAGCCAACGGTGTCGACATCCGTTACTACAGCATCATTTACGATGCGATCGACGAGATCAAGACGGCACTGTCGGGCATGCTGGCGCCGGAGAAGCGCGAGACCATCACCGGCCAGGTCGAGATTCGCCAGGTCATCCTGGTGTCGAAGGTCGGCGCGATCGCGGGCTGCCTGGTTACGGACGGCGTCGTCAAGCGTACCTCGTCGGTTCGCCTGCTGCGCAACAACATCGTCATCTGGACCGGCGAGATCGACTCGCTCAAGCGCTTCAAGGACGATGCGAAAGAAGTGCGTGCCGGCCTCGAGTGCGGCCTGTCGCTGAAGAACAACAACGAAATCCAGGTCGGCGACGTTCTGGAAGTGTTCGAAGTGACGGAAGTGGCGCGTACCCTGTAATTTGCGGGGATGCCAGGAACGCCATCAGTCGGGCTCGCGCCCGGCCGGTGGCGTTTTTTCGTTTGCGCCCGTCCGCGCACGATCGATGTACCATTGTCACCAAACCTAATCAAGAAACATGGCAAAACACAGCAAAAACATTCCCCAGCGCGGCTTGCGCGTGGCCGACCAGATCCAGAAAGACTTGTCGGAACTGATCGCGTTCGAACTGAAGGACCCGCGCGTGGGCATGGTCACGCTGACCGAAGTCCAGCTCACCCCCGACTACGCGCACGCCAAGATCTACTTCACGCTGCTGAAAGACAGCAAGGAAGAAGTCAAGCAGACGCTCGAAGGCCTGAACAAGGCGTCCGGCTACCTGCGCAACATGCTCGGCAAGCGCCTGCACATCCACACGCTGCCGGCACTGCACTTCGTGCACGACACCTCGACTTCGCGCGGCCTGCAGATGTCGGCCCTGATCGACCAGGCGAACGCCGTGCGCGCGGCCGACTTCGACGACGGCAACGCGCCTGCCGCGCCCGATACCGACGACGACAGCAAGTGAACGCCCGTCCTCCGAAAAAGCCGCGCGACCTCGTCGACGGCGTGCTCCTGCTCGACAAGCCGGTCGGTTTGTCCTCGAACGATGCGTTGATCCGCGCCAAGCGCGTGATGAATGCGAAAAAGGCCGGCCACACCGGCACCCTCGACCCGTTTGCCACCGGCTTGCTGCCGCTGTGCTTCGGCGAGGCCACCAAGTTCTCGCAGGACTTGCTGGAAGCGGACAAGACCTACGAGGCGACGGTTCACCTCGGCATCAAGACGGACACCGGCGACACCGAAGGCGAAGCCATCGAGACGCTTCCGGTGGATGTGACGATTGAGCAGATCGAAGCGGCGCTGGCGCGCTTCCGGGGCCCGATCCTGCAGGTGCCGCCGATGTACTCGGCCCTGAAGCGCGACGGCAAGGCGCTGTACGAATATGCGCGCGAAGGCATCGTGCTCGAACGCGAGGCGCGGCCGGTGACCATCCACGCCCTGGAGCTGATCGGTTACGAAGCGCCGATGCTGAAGATCCGCGTTACCTGCAGCAAGGGGACGTATGTGCGCGTGCTGGGTGAAGACATCGGCGCGGTGCTGGGTACCGGCGCCCACCTGAATGCGCTGCGCCGGATCCAGGTCGGCGCGCTCACGCTCGATGGCATGATCACGCTGGAAGTATTGCAGGCGCATGCGGAGCCGCGCTCGTTGCTCGCGCCCGTGGATGCATTGCTGTCGACCTTCCCGGCGGTCGAGTTGACGGCGGAACTGGCCAAGCGTTTCCTGAACGGGCAGCGCCTGGCGCTGGGCAAGGAAGCGGTCGCGGTTCCGTCGGAGCAGGGCAGGGTGCGGGTGTACCACGAGGGCAAGCTGCTGGGAACGGCTAATTTGCAGGAGTGGTCCATCCTGGCGCCGGAGCGCCTGATCGCTGCGCAACACTGATTAATTCCAGTAGGAAATTGGGACGGCTGCTGATCCGGCGCCGTCCCGAAACCGCAAAAACCCTTGAAATCCCGGCAAGCTCTTGAAAACGCGGGGCTTTTTCATTGATACGTCACATCCGCGTGCTATACTAGTCGGTTTCCGAAATTGGCAGCACCGTACACATCCGTACATCACGCAAATCCACGCTGAAATCACATGTCAAATACCAAACGCGCAATTCGTAATATTGCAATCATCGCCCACGTTGACCACGGCAAGACCACCCTGGTCGACCAGCTGCTGCGCCAGTCCGGCACTTTCCGTGAGAACCAGGCCGTGGACACCCGCGTGATGGACTCGAACGACCTCGAAAAAGAACGCGGCATTACCATTCTGTCGAAGAACTGCGCGGTCGAATACGAAGGCACCCACATCAACATCGTCGACACCCCCGGCCACGCCGACTTCGGCGGTGAAGTGGAACGTGTTCTGTCGATGGTCGACTCGGTGCTGCTGCTGGTCGATGCGCAGGAAGGCCCGATGCCGCAGACCCGCTTCGTGACCCGCAAGGCACTGGCCCTGGGCCTGAAGCCGATCGTCGTCGTCAACAAGGTCGACCGTCCGGGCGCGCGCGCCGACTGGGCCATCAACCAGACCTTCGAACTGTTCGACAAGCTGGGCGCCAACGACGAGCAGCTCGACTTCCCGATCGTCTACGCATCGGGCCTGAACGGCTACGCCGGCCTGACCGAAGACGTGCGCAGCGGCGACATGAAGCCGCTGTTCGACGCCATCCTGAAGTACGTGCCTGTGCGCGACGACAACCCGGACGGCCCGCTGCAGATGCAGATCACCTCGCTGGATTACTCCTCGTACGTCGGCAAGATCGGTATCGGCCGCGTCAACCGTGGCCGCGTGAAGACCGGCCAGGACGTCGTGGTCCTGAACGGCCCTGATTCGACCCCGATCCGCGGCCGCATCAACCAGGTGCTGAACTTCAAGGGCCTGGAGCGCGTGCTGGTCGATGAAGCCGTCGCCGGCGACATCTGCCTGATCAACGGTATCGAAGAAATCGGCATGGGTTCGACCGTCTGCGCCGCCGACGTGCCGGAAGCACTGCCGATGCTGACCGTCGACGAGCCGACGCTGACCATGAACTTCATGGTCAACAACTCGCCACTGGCCGGCCGCGAAGGCAAGTTCGTCACCAGCCGCCAGCTGCGCGAGCGTCTCGAGCGCGAACTGAAGGCCAACGTGGCCCTGCGCGTGTCGCCGACCGACGACGACACCACCTTCGAAGTGTCGGGCCGCGGCGAACTGCACCTGACCATCCTGCTGGAAAACATGCGCCGTGAAGGCTTCGAGCTGGCCGTCTCGCGTCCGCGCGTCGTGTACAAGATGGTCGATGGCGTGCGCCACGAGCCGTACGAAAACCTGACCGTCGACGTCGAAGAAGCCAACCAGGGCGGCGTGATGGAAGAACTGGGCCGCCGCCGTGGCGACCTGCAGAACATGGAATCGGACGGCAAGGGCCGTGTCCGTCTGGAATACCTGATCCCGGCACGCGGCCTGATCGGCTTCCAGGGCGAATTCATGACCCTGACCCGCGGCACCGGCCTGATGAGCCACGTGTTCCACGAGTACGCACCGGTCGACAACACCAAGGGCGAACTGGCTGGCCGCCGTAACGGCGTGCTGATCTCGCAGGACGACGGCGCCGCCGTTGCCTACGCGATCTGGAAACTGCAAGACCGCGGCCGTATGTTCGTCGAGCACAACACCCCGGTGTACGAAGGCATGATCATCGGTATCCACTCGCGCGACAACGACCTGGTCGTTAACCCGATCAAGGGCAAGCAGCTGACCAACGTGCGTTCGTCGGGTACCGACGAAGCCGTGCGCTTGGTGCCGCCGATCCAGATGTCGCTCGAATACGCCGTCGAGTTCATCGAGGACGACGAACTGGTCGAGATCACCCCGAAATCGATCCGCCTGCGCAAGCGCTATTTGAAGGAACACGAGCGCAAGAAGGCATCGCGCGAAGGCGCGTAATCGGACGTGGACGCCAGTCCGCATTCGAGCCCAAAAGCCCGCTGCTCGCAGCGGGTTTTTTTATGCCCGAGCCCCATGCGCCCACGCCCCTCTGCGCCCGCTCAGTGCCGGCTCAGTGCCGGCTCAGTGCGCCTGCCGGCGCATACGCCGCCGGCGTACCCCCACCACCGCCAGCACCCCCGGCAGCAGCATCAGCGCCATGCCTGGTTCCGGCACCGCACTCACCAGGTCGAGCCGCACCGAACCGCATTCGAAGTCGCGGCAGGCGCTGGCCACGATCTGGCCCAGGTCGTTGATGCCGAACGCGCCGTCGATCACCCAGCCCGAGGCCGGGTCGATGAGGGTATTCAGGTCGATCAATTCGCCGCCGAAGGAAATGTAGCCGACGTTCGGGCCGTCCCAGGTGGAGGCGCTGCCGACAAAGGCGCCACGCTCGTTGATGTCGGACACATCGAGGTTCAGGCCGCCGAAGGAGCCGACGTCGCGCATGACGCCGTTTTCATACACGAAGGCATGCAGGCCGCCGTCATCGGCTGTGCTGTCGCCGGCAATGCGGCCGGCGTTGTTGATCACGCGCGCGGAGTTGTTTTCGCGGTCGGCCAGGGTGCCGAGATCGATCAGCCGCCCGTTCTTGTAGAGGAAGGGGTGGAAGGGCGCATGCAGTTCGGGATTGAGCGAGGATTCGCCGACGATCTTGCCATGGTCGTTGATGTCCCAGGCGACGCCGACGTCGCCGGTGCCCAGGTTGCCGAGCTGGGTGATGCTGCCGTTGCGGTAGACGAAGCCGGTGTAGCCACCCGTGATGCTCAACTGGCCGACCACGTCGCCCCGGGCATTGACGCTGAAAGCGTTGGCGCCGGCGCCGAGGTCGACCAGGCTGCCGCCGTTGTACAGGAAGCCGTGCAATTCGCCGGAGGCAGTGGAGGCGATGCCGACCACCTGGCCGGCGTCGTTGAGCGAGCGGGCAACGCCGAAGCTGCCGCCAAATCCGCCCAGTTCGCTGACCGTGCCGCCGGCGTACAGGGCGGCGTAGGTTGCGCCGCCGAGCTCGCTCTGCACGAAGCCCGCGATCTGGCCGAGGTTGTTGATGTCGTAGGAATTGAAACCGGTCGGCAGCGCGGTGACGGTGTACAGCGGTGCCGCCTGGCCGGCCAGGGGCGCCAGCAAGGCCGGCAACAGGGCCAGGGCGCACAGGTATTTGCGTAAGGGCATGATTGACCTCATGGTTGACTTCGCTAAAGGTTGACCAATGGCAAGGCAAACAGGGCAAGACGAACAGAAGCGGCTGCCGAGATCACACGATAAGCGAGGCCAGGACTGCTACAACTGAGCCATATCAGGCGCCCGGCAGGCGTGCGGGCTTGACAGACGTATCGCTCGGACGACCTCATCGGTGCGCGTCGCCGCAGGCGAGGTGGTTAAGATGGACACATGCATATCCTCTGGACTTACCTCAAGCCGCACTGGCGCCTCGGCCTGCTGGCCCTGCTGCTGGCCGGCGTCAGCCAGGTGCTGGCCCTGGTCGACCCCATCATCTTCGGCAAGATCATCGACGGCGTCACCAGCCGCCGCCCCGACGATGCCGAACTCGTTTCGCGCGTGCTGCGCCTGCTCGGCCTGGCGGTGCTGGTGGCGGTGCTGTCGCGCCTGGCCAAGGCCTTGCAGGAATACGTGACGCGCCTGGTGGTGCAAAAGCTGGGCGTGGCGATCTTCAACGACGGCCTGCGACACCTGTTGCGGCTGAAATTCCAGGAATTCGAAGACCTGCGCAGCGGCGAGATGCTGGCCCTGCTGCAAAAGGTGCGCGCCGACAGCGAGCGCTTCATCAATACCTTCATCAACACCGCCTTTGCCGGCCTGGTGGGCGTCAGTTTCCTGGTCTGGTATGCGGTCACGAAACACTGGCTGCTGGTGCCGGTGTTCCTGGTCGGCGTGCTGGTACTGGGCGGCCTGACGGGCCTGCTCAGCCGCGAGATCAAGACCCAGCAGCGCTCGATCGTGCGCGAGACCAACCGCAATTCCGGCTTCATCACCGAGTCGCTGAGGAATATCGAGCTGATCAAGAGCCTGGGGCTGACCTTCCCGGAAATCCGCCGCCTGCGCAGCCAGACCGACGCCATCTTTGCGCTGGAAATGGAGAAGGTGAAACGGATCCGCCTGCTGTCCTTCCTGCAGGGTTCGACCCTGAGCCTGCTGCGCCTGGCGATCCTGTTCGCGCTGCTGTGGCTGATCTTTCGCGACGTGCTCAGTACGGGCGAACTGATCGCGATGCAGTTCATCTCGGTGGCCATCTTCGCGCCGTTGCAAGAGCTGGGCAACATCATCCTGGCGCACCGCGAAGCCGAGGCCTCGCTGATGAATTTCAAGAACCTGATCGACAAGCCGATCGAGCGCCGCCCACCCGACCCGGTGGAGATCGGCCCGCTGACCGAGTTGCGTTTCCAGGAGGTGCGCTTCCGCCACAAGGGTGCGCCGGAAGACGCGTTAGGAGGCGTTTCCTTCGATGCGAAACTCGGCGAGACGATCGCCTTCGTCGGGCCGTCCGGTTCCGGCAAGTCGACCCTGGTGAAACTGCTGGTCGGCCTGTACACGCCAGCCGCCGGCGAAGTGTTTTATAACGGCGTGGCCACCACGGATCTGCGCTACAACCGGGTGCGGCGCCAGATCGGCTTCGTGACCCAGGAAACCTACCTGTTCGCCGGCACCATCCGCGACAATATCCGCTTCGTGAAGCCCGATGCCACCGACGACGAGATCGTGGCGGCGATGCGCGCGGCATCCTGCGCCTATCTGCTGGAGCGTTCGCCCGAGGGGCTGGACACGGTGATCGGCGAGCGCGGCATGAAGCTGTCGGGCGGGGAAAAGCAGCGCCTGTCGATCGCGCGCGCCCTGGTGCGCCAGCCGGCCTTGCTGATCTTCGACGAGGCGACTTCGGCCCTGGATTCGCTGACCGAGGAGCAGATCACCAACACGGTGCGCGAGATCTCGGCGCGCGCCACCCAGATCACGATTTTGATTGCGCACCGCCTGTCGACGGTGATGCATGCCGATACCATCTACGTGCTGGAGAAAGGGCAGGTGGTCGAGAGCGGTTCGCACGCGGCACTGCTGGAAGTGCGCGGCTTGTACTACGCGATGTGGCGCCAGCAGATCGGCGAGCGGCCGGTGCCGCCGGGCGGCGACTGAGGGCATTACCGCAGCATACAAAAAAGCGGGCGGGCCGGACCGGGTTCCGGCTCAACAGGTTTTGCTTCAGTATAATTAAGCCATCTCCGCGCAGCCGCGTCGGACCGGCCTTCTTTTTTTTAGGATGTGTATGAATCCCGTTGTAAAAGTCATCAGCCTGGCCCGCTCGGTCGACCGCAGGCAGTCCTTTGCAGAGCGACATGCCGGCCTCGCCTTTGAATTCGTCGACGCCATCGACGGCAAGGCCATCGTGCATGAGGTCAACAACGCGCCCGATTTATTCCAGGCCGGCCTGCGCTATTCTCCCGGTGCCTTCGGCTGCGCGCTGTCGCACCTTGCTCTGTGGCAGGAAGCTGCCGAGAGCAATTATCCAGTGACGGTGGTGGAAGATGACGCCGTGCTGCGCCACGACTTCCAGGCCCAGAGCGAGGCGCTACTGGCGCAATTGCCGGAGGACTGGGACCTGATGGTCTGGGCCTGGAACTTCGATTCGATCCTGTCGCTGAACCTGATGCCGGGCGTATCGCGCACCGTGATGCTGTTCGACCAGGATGAACTGCGCCGCTCGCTGCCCGCGTTCCAGGCGATGCAGGACAAGCCCAGCGCCCTGCGCCTGGATCGCTGCTTCGGCACGCCGGCCTATACGATCAGCCCGCAAGGCGCGCGCAAATTCATGCTCGGTTGCTTCCCGCTGGAGGAATTCAGCATGTCGATGCCGCTCCTGACGAACCAGATTCCGAACACCGGCATCGATATCGCGATGAACCGGATCTACGCCAGCACCAATTCGTACTGCAGCCTGCCGCCGCTGGCCGTCACGCCGAACGAGCACGCTTCGTCGCTGATCCAGAACCGTCCCTGAACCGCCTGGGCGGCACAACCGCGCGGGTGACACGAACCAGGACAAGCGAACCGCGTCCCGCCGGCCGGCGCTCCGTCGTCAGCGGCGTTCCGGCCATGTCGGTTCGAAGAGGGCCGAGGAGGCCTCATCCGCTTGAGGGCAACACCCGGCTCCGGTAAAATGCGCCCCTTGCCCATCTTTCTCACGCGTCCATGCCGTCATCCGGCAGCCTTCAGGCGCGCTCTCATTGCATGACTTATCGACCTCGCACTCTCAGCGTCGCCCCCATGATGGACTGGAGCGAATGATACGTGCGTAGCCCCGTAAAGTGCCCAAAACAGCAGATTTGTGGCAGTGATTTGTGGCATCGAGCTCATGAGCTGCTATGTATGCTGTACTGTACAGGCGAAAAAAATGGCCCGAAGGCCATTCTGGATCTACTTAAGGAATTACAGACAACCGCGCTTGTAGCTACCGGTCGTGAAGCAACACTTGCGCTCGATCCATAGGCCAGTGCTTGAGCCGGTAGCGGCGCCAGTAGCCTTACCAACGAACACCACGTTGTATTTGGTGTTTGCCTTGACCAGTGCCTTGCCGACGACGAAAGCGACGGTAGGGGGCAGGTAGGTCTGATCCTGGACGCTGGTTGCCTTTGTAATCAGTCGCACGTCCAGCGGCGTGGTCTGACCTTCTTACGTCACGGTGAAGGTGGTAACGGCTAGGGTGGTAGATGCTTCCGAAGCGAGGCTCACTGGGCCGCTAATCTTCGCGCGCATGTTGTGCTGCGTCATTTCCATTTCCAGGTAAAACGGATTTGGGCTTTCGATGCCGTGGGTCAGCCACACCCCGGTCTGGTTGTTGGCCGGATAAACGCCCACATAGTCACCAGCGTTGACCTGCTTTTTCGTGGTTGCGATATCTGCCATGAGCGGGCTGTTGCTGGTTTCTGGAGCGAAGCCAACTTCGGTCATGCCTTGGTACATCATGCCAGCGCGGTGGTACACCGTGTTAGCCAGATTGTCCACTGGCAAAGCATTAGGGTCCGACTGCATGGCCCTGAAAGCGATCACCTCGGTGGACGCCGTGGCCTGATAGTCAGCAGCCACCAGACGATCCTGCACGTCAACACCAGTAAACCCGGCTTCCCAGCAACCTCTTTGTGCGGGTCAGCGCCACTCAGATTGGTCGTCACATAGGCCGCGTGGTTCTTGACGGCGATGTCGATTTTCGCGTTTTGGTTCAGCGGACCCAGACCCTGAGCGGCGCGGAAGGCGTTCAGCTTTTTGAAGGCTAGTTCTTCCGAGGTGCCAGCCATGTAGGTTGAGGCATTAGCCGTTTGCAGTGCGGCAGCTTGAACCGTCGGGGTCGGGGCCGGTGTCGTTATTGGCGGCGGGTTCTTGCCCGCTGGCGGGGGGCGATGCAGTGATGTTGTTGTTGCTGCTCCTCCACCGCCGCCACACCCAGCGAGTGCTATAACAATGCCGAAACTGAGCGCGAGCTTATTTTTACATTTTTTCCTTGAATCAAATTATAGGTAAAGTCTTACATTGGTTAGTTGCATTCAGGACATTATATCGGCAAAAATTTAATTGGCTCATCAAAATAATGAAAAATAATAGTCGGCTTTGGGACGAAAAAAAGCCCGAAGCGCGTTGGTGGTAAGAGTAAAGAAAGTGGATAGATGAGATAACGTTGCACGTCACCTCAGACTTTGCATAGGTGACGTGACATGACGAATCGTCACACTGGTAAGTGCACTGTATAAAGTAAGCCGTTTAAGATGGCTACGATAATAAAATACTATATCGTCGTTACTTCAACCGTATTCCGAGTGACTCGAACACTTCTGGTATCTGCTTTGTTTTCTTTCCGGCAGGCTGATACCAAATTCGTTCAAGAGTATCAGCGAGTATCAGCAACTGTAATGGATCTAGGCTGAGCAGTTTGCCGATTAGTGGCGCCGCGCTTGAAACCTCATAATTACTTAATTCGATGCCTAAGCAGTTGCAAACTTTTGATGGGATATCACTAATTCGGTCCGGGCTGAATACAATATCCTGGAAGCAGTTTATCAAAGTAAAGATATCCTTCTCGCTGAATAATCCGCTAATTGTAGAGCGTGATGCGCGAAGCAACCAGTCAAGGCGACCCGCTGCAATCAATCCCGACCTTCTGTCATCCAACTGTGCGTCATTATACGTATGCTCGTTCAGGTATCGTGCAATATAGTACGCGCTGCTTGTCAAGCCCTCCCCGGCTTCGAATGATAAATCTTCCGACAGCGTATATAATCGCTTCGCTACGTATTCGATATTATTTTCATATGGCTTCATAAGGAATTCTATTTTACTGTTGATTATGTCTCGACTGCTAAATTTTATCCGGCGAAGATTTGCTTAGCCAAGGAGCGCTGGTGGTCAACATAATCTGCAAGATCTCGAACGTCGACCACACGGTTTTTCCCCATTTTTCTGGTAGGAAGTGGAAAGCTTCCTGCGCCTATTTGGTTGCGCGCAGTACCGACTTCCATACCAAGTTCTGCCGCAGCTTCGGTCAACGTAATGATAAGCTTCCCGAACTTCAGCCCATAGTAAACGTGTGAATTCATTTGGCACCTCCGCAGATAAATCGCACAAGGCTTCCGAGATGATGTATTAGATCCTTGATCGATCCGTTTATGGTTTGAAAAATCGTCATTTGAGTGAAAGTTTATTGTGTGGGACTCGGACTATTTGGTTTAAGCTTGTCTTGGAAACCTGTTTGCTTAATTTATGAGAAGAATTCTATAGAGGAATGGAATGGGGAGACAAGACGTCATCCTAAATCTTTTGAATATCATCCTTTTTTCGCAAATTTCCAACACTGTTGTCATTGATGCAGTTGGCGCAAATTTGGAGTGCAGAGCTAAAACGAAAGATGTTTCGTTTTTATTTGAAATGAATTTCAATAGGATCCTGATTGAATTCATGCGCGAATACTTCGTCGGATTTTTGAAAAAATTTGGGGAAATGGCCGTTCGAAGCTAATTTGATGCAAAAAAGTTGGTATCGTAATTGCTCCAGACTAATAGGGGTAATTATGACCAAAATAGAAAGAGCGGCAAAAAACTCGAGATCCGAGGGGCGCCCGTCCCCCATTTCGGTAATG
>DAMABW010000075.1:0-14732 GCA_031999925.1 Massilia sp.
CGCGACCGCAGCAGCGTCCATGCCCAGTACACCGTGGTGGTCGAGGAACGCGAGCGTGTCCAGGCGCAACTGCAGGCTGCCGGGATCCCCACCGCCGTCCACTACCCGGTGCCGATGCACCTGCAACCGGCCTATGCCCACCTGTCCAGCGCCGACGCCTGCCCGGTCGCCAGCAGCATGGCCGCGCGCGTGCTCAGCCTGCCGATGGGCCCCTACCTCGACGATGCCGATGCACGCCGCGTGGCCCAGACGCTGCTGCATGCGCTGCGCGGCAGCGCGTTGGCGAGCAGCGCGATAGCCGACGCAGTAGCCGATTCCTCCACAGCGCCAGCGAGCCCCGCCACAGCATGAAACTGCATCCGCCGACCTTCTGGAAGCACGTGATGACGGTGCTGGGCGGCGCGCTCGGCGCCCAGGCGCTGCCCCTGCTGGCGGCCCCCCTGATCACGCGCCTGTGCACGCCGGCCGACATGGGCGCCTTCAGCTTGTGGCTGGCGCTGGTCGCGGTCACGGCGATCGGCGCCACGCTGCGCATGGAAACGGCGATGATTCTCGACCACGAAACCGAACAGCAGCGCACCTGCTTCGGCCTGGTCACGTACTCGGCCACCATCACGGCGGTCATCGTCACCGCGCTGACGGTCAGCGCCCACCTGGTCGACGTGCCGGCGATCCACCAGCTCACCTGGCCGGCCCTGCTCACCGTCGGAGTCGGTACCTGGCTGACTGCCAACATGCAGACCACACTGGCCTACGCCACCTCGCACAATGCCTTCGGCAAGGCGGCGCGCGCCAAAGTCTGGGGCGCCGGCACCATCGCCGTGTCGCAACTGGTGCTGCTGTTCGTCGGCGTCGGCGGCGTCAGCCTGCTGGCCGGGCAACTCATCGGCCTGTTCACCGGCCTGATGATGGCGCGCCTGCTCCTGAAGCCGCCGCCGGCGCGCATCGGCTGGACCCTCGGCCCCGAGGCGCGCGCCTACCTGGTGCGGCACCGCAATTTCTGGCGCTATGCCTTGCCCTCGAACCTGCTCAACAACCTGGTCGGACAATTGCCCCTGTTCCTGATCGGGATGCGCCACGGCGCCATGGCCGCCGGCCTGTATGCGCTGACCCAGCGCGTGCTGGCGGCGCCGATCTCGCTGCTGGCCGCCTCGGTGCTGGAAGTCTTCAAGCGCCAGTCGGTGCACGAATTCCAGACCGTCGGCAACTGCAAGCAGGCCTACCGCTATACCTTCAAGGTCCTGATGTTGCTGGGCCTGGCGCCCTCGCTGATCCTGCTGTTGTTCTCCCCGCACCTGTTCGCCTGGGTGTTCGGCCCGGCCTGGCGCGAAGCCGGCGAGCTGGCGCAAATTCTCGCCCCGCTCTACTTCCTGAACTTCGTGGCCAGCCCGCTCAGCTACGTGTTCTTTGTCACCGGCAAGCAGAACGTCGATTTGTGGTGGCAGCTGACCCTGTTCGTCATGACCGTCAGCGCCTTCCTCATCCCGGGTTCGCTGCACGACAACGTGCTCTGGTACGCGATCGGCTATTCGACGCTGTACTTCGTCTACCTGCACATGTCGTGGCAGTGCTCCCAGAACCGCCTGGCCACAGCATGAACGCCCACGCCGCCGCCCTCGCGCATCCGCGCTCACCCAGGCGCCCACTCTCCTCGCGGCGCGAGCAGGCCACCCTGCTGGCGGCGTTCTTCCTGCTGTTTCCGGGCTTTTTCTTCTATCACACCCTGCTCGGCACCGGCACCACCGGCGCCTTCTTGGGCGGCTATTTCGCCCCGATCTCGGTGCTGTTCGCGCTGCCGCTCACCCTGATCTACATCAAGCGCATGCGCCGCGACCCGCGCCGCTTCCACCAGGTCGACCTGCACCTGGGCCTGTTCCTGCTCTACTTCGCCGCCGTGATCGTCGTGAACGCGGCCTTCGGGGCAAACCGCACCATCGTCGGCAACCACATCCTCGGCTGCCTGTTCATCTTCAACATGTTCGTGATCGCCAGCTTCCTCGACTTCGCCGGGCGCCCCTTCCGCATTGTCGGACTGCTCAGCCTGGCGGGGATGTCGGCTGTCGCCTTTTCCTACTCGGTCGACGGCGTGTTCTACCTTGGCGCAATGGGCATCGCCAAGGACGCCGATGCGCTGGCGACTTACCAGGGTTTCGCGCGCTCCTACCTGATCACCTTCCTGCCGGTGCTTGCCTTTACCCGTTCGCTGCCGCTGCGCCTGCTGCTGCATGCCGGCGGCGCCGCCACCCTGTTCGTGAACACCGCGCGCAGCGAGTTCGCCGCGTTGATGTTCGTGATCCCCATCATCGAGTTCTATTACTCGCGTCACAAGCTGCACTTCATCCTGTGCGGCCTGATCCTGTTCTTCGTCATCCACCTGTATTTCGACCGCATCCTGGCGGCCCTGCCCGACAACCGCATCCTCGAACTGCTCGATCTGTCGCACTCGACCTCGGCCAACAAGCGCCACTACCTGACCGTGCACGCGGTGCAGACCATCCTGGCCCACCCGCTGCTCGGCGATTACGCCAGCTACAAGCCCGGCTATTACTCGCACAACGTGCTCTCGGCCTGGGTGGATCTCGGCTTCTTCGGCATTGCCTACCTGAGCCTGGTGACCATCGTGCCGGTTATCCCGATGTTCATCCGCGAGTACTTCGCACCACGGCACTGCGGCAACTTCCTGCTCGGCTTTTCCACGGCCTGCGTCACCGTCTTGCTGCTGATTACTTCCCACTACTTCACCGACATGCTGATCGGCGCCACGCTCGGCGTCAGCTCCCGTTACTTCTACGAGAGGAAATATGCGAAAAATCGCCCACCTGACCTCCGCCCACCCCCGTCACGACACCCGCATCTTCATCAAGCAATGTCGTAGCCTGGCGGCGCATGGACATGACGTGAGCCTCGTGGTGGCGGACGGGGCCGGACCGGAGCGTGCCGACGGCGTGCGCGTGATCGACGTCGGGCGCCTGCCCGGACGCGTCAATCGCATGCTGCGCACCACCCGGCGCGTGCGCGACGCCGCGCTCGCCCTCGACGCCGATGTCTACCAGTTGCACGACCCCGAACTGATCCCTGTCGGCCTCAGCCTGAAGCGCCTGGGCAAGAAGGTGGTGTTCGATTCGCACGAGGACGTGCCCTCGCAGTTGCTGGCCAAGCCTTATCTCGGCAAGACCTCGGCACGCTTGCTGTCGCAATCCTTTGGCGCCTACCAGCGCTTCGCTTGCAGCCGTTTCGACGGCGTGATCGCCGCGACGCCAACCATCCGCGACAAGTTCATGCCCATCAATCCGCGCTCGGTCGACGTCAACAACTATCCGCTGCTGAGCGAATTCGACGTCGCCGCCGACTGGCGCAACAAGCCGGCCCAGGTCTGCTACGTCGGCAGCATCTCGGAAATCCGCGGCATCCGCGAACTGGTGCGCGCCTGCGCCCTGCTGCGCTCGAGCGCGCGCCTGGCGCTGGCCGGGCAGTTCGCGGAGGCCGGGCTCGAGGCCGAGGTGCGCGGCTATCCGGGCTGGGACAAGGTCATCGCCCACGGCCACCTGGGGCGTGTCGGCGTGAACCGCGTGATGCGCGGCGCCATGGCCGGGCTGGTGACCCTGCATCCGGTCCTGAATTACCTCGATGCCCTGCCGGTCAAGATGTTCGAGTACATGGCATCGGGCATTCCGGTGATCGCTTCGCGCTTTCCGCTCTGGCGCAGCATCATCGACCGCCACCATTGCGGCGTCTGCGTCGACCCGGGCGACCCGGCGGCCATCGCGGCGGCGATCGATCACCTGGTCCAGCATCCCGAACTGGCGGCGCGCATGGGCGAGAACGGCCGGCGCGCGGTCGAGCAGCATTACAACTGGCTGCACGAATCGGAAAAACTCATTGCTTTCTATGACGCGGTATGAGCTTGGTTTCATTCTTCAAAGAATTCGATTGAAAAAGGTCTTCGGATATGAAAAGCAGGAGATTTCCCAATGAGAATATTTACCGAAAACATTCCAGCATTCCGCAAGCAGATTTAACCAGCTTCAAAGAGCAATTTATCAACCGGATATATTGTGACATTACACTGCCGAGCCGATACCATGAAAACACTCATGCACCATTATCGCCTGCTGTCCGACATTATCCAGCTTCCGGTGGCGCATTTGCATTTCGACTCGGCCATTCATCCGACGGATATTCGCGCGACCTACCGGTATTACACCAAGCCGCATCCGCGCTATAAGGTCATCCGGAATAAAACCATCGGCGCCGCCCTGCTCGACCTCGGCAGCCTCGGCACGCAGGAACAGTATCTCGAATTCATCAAGGGGAAAAACGCCGGCGCCCACCATGCGCGGCGCGCCCGCAGCCGCGGCTACCAGCTGCGCCACATCGACCGGAATGCGTATATCGACGAGATTCACGCGGTCAATACATCGCTGGAAGAGCGCCAGGGCCGCCCGATGGATGCGAAATACCGCGAAAAGCCCACGCATTTCGATACGCTCGGGCATTTCAGTTATTACGGCGTATTCAATACCGAGAATCGCCTGGTGGCATATGCCAATCTTGGCCATTACGGCAACTTCTCCTCGTTTTCCCAATTGATCGGGATCCGGAATAACGACGGCATCATGCACATGATGGTGGTCGATATCGTTTCCCAGTTATTCGCGCAAGGCCGCGCCCGCTACCTGATGTACGACACCTTTTTCGGCGCCCAACCCGGCCTGCAGACATTCAAGAAGATTCTCGGTTTCCGTCCTTACCGTGCCAGGTACAAACTGCAATGATCAGTCTGCTCAACCGGCTGTACGCCGACTATTTCATGCCGACCAGGCTCGGCGAATATGGCGCCCTGCTGAAGGAAGCGCGCGACCGCGGTTATGCGCAAATTCCGGTACGCAGCTTCTTCCGCCAGCTCGCCGGGTCCGCCGACGGCGCCACCGGCGCGCCGGCCAGGGTGCTGGTCCACCGCCACGACATCGACAGCGACCTGCGCACGGCGCGCAAGATGTTCGAACTCGAGGCGCGCCACGGCGTCTGCGCCAGCTATTATTTCCGCCTGAGTACCCTCGATTTCGGCTTCATGCGCGAGATCGAAGCCGCCGGCGGCGAGGCCAGTTACCACTACGAGGAAGTGGCGGACTTCGCCAAGCGCCACCGCATCCGCTGCGCCAAGCTGATCCGCCAGCATTTCCCCGAGATCCGCGAACTGTTCGTACGCAACTTCAACAGCATCCGCGACCGTCTCGGAATGCAGATGGTGACCGTTGCCAGCCACGGCGATTTCGCCAACCGGCGCCTGAACGTCATCAACCACGAATTGCTGCGCGACCCCGAACTGCGCCGCCGCTGCGGCATCGAATGCGAGTCCTACGACAACGAATTGCTGCGGCACTTCGACATGTACATCAGCGACCGCTCCTACCCGCATTTCTACCACCCGATGTCGCCCTTCGACGCCATCGAGCGCCATGAGCGGATCTGCTTCCTGACCCACCCGGTGCAATGGGAAACCAACTGGATCGAAAACACCCGCTGCAACGTCCGCCGCCTGGCAGAGGAGATCGCATGGCGCGCCTGAACATCCTCCTGATCAACCATTACGCCGGGTCGGTACGCCACGGCATGGAATTCCGTCCTTACTACCTGGCGCGCGAATGGGTGCGGCTCGGCCACCGGGTGCGCATCGTCGCTTCCTCGACCTCGCACATCCGCGCCCAGGCGCCCGACCTGGCAGGCCGCGCGCGGCTCGACCAGAACATCGACGGCGTCGACTACACCTGGTTCGCCACGCCCTCGTACAGCGGCAACGGCGCTGCCCGGGTACGCAACATGGCCAGCTTCGTGTGGCGCCTGCTGCGCGAAGCCCGCGCGCTGGCACGCGAAGTGCAACCGGATGTCGTGATCGCCTCCAGCACCTATCCGCTCGACATCTGGCCGGCGCACCGCATCGCGCGCCTGGCCGGCGCCCGCCTGCTGTTCGAGTTGCACGACCTGTGGCCGCTGTCGCCGATGGAACTGGGCGGCTACTCGCGCTGGCACCCCTCCATCATGCTGCTGCAGGCGGCCGAGAATTACGCCTGCCGCCATGCCGACGCCGTGGTCTCGATCCTGCCGAAGGTACGCGAACATCTCGAAGCGCACGGCATGGCGCCGCACAAGTTGCACATCGTCCCGAACGGCGCCGATCCGGGCGAATGGCTGGCGGCCGGCGAGGCGCTCGCCCCCGAGACCGAACGCATCCTGGCGGCGGCGCACGCCTCGAGCGACTGCGTCGTCGGCTACGCCGGCACCCACGGCATCGCGAATGCCCTCGACAACCTGATCGATGCCGCCTCGCTGCTGCGCAACCGGCGCGTCGCCTTCGTACTGGTGGGCGGCGGCCCTGAAAAACAGCGCCTGCGCCTGCGCGCGCGCAGCCTGGCCCTCGACAACATCTGGTTCCTCGACCCGGTCGCCAAGCGCCAGGTGCCGGCCCTGCTGCGCCGCTTCGATCTCGCCTACATCGGCTGGCAGCGCCAACCCCTGTACCGCTTCGGCATCGCGCCGAACAAGCTGATCGACTACATGATGGCGGCGCGCCCCATCGTGCACGCCGTAGAGGCCGGCAACGATCCGGTTGCCGAAGCCGCCTGTGGCCTGACGGTCGCCCCCGAGGATCCGCGCGCGCTGGCCGACGCCATCGCCAGCCTGATGGAACTGGGCGCCGACGAACGCGAAGCGATGGGCCTGCGCGGCCAGCGCCATGCCCTCGCCAACCTCACTTATCCCGTCCTCGGACAACGCTTCTTGACCGCCTGTGCAGGAGACCTTCAACATGGATGACCATCAGCTCGCCAACGCGCCCACCGCCGCTCCTGCCGCCGCCGTCGTCCAGGACGCCGGGACAGCTCCCTTCCTGCCTTTCGCCCTGCCCGACATCGGCGAGGAAGAAATCGCCGCCGTGGTCGAATGCCTGCGCTCCGGCTGGGTGACGACCGGACCGGCGACGCGCCGCTTCGAGGCCGCGTTCGCCGCCTACCTCGGCGCCGGGGTCGAGGCGATTTCCGTCAACTCGGCCACCGCCGGCCTGCACCTGGCGCTCGAGGCCCTCGGCATCGGGCCGGGCGACGAAGTCATCGTGCCGACCCTCACCTTTACCGCAACCGCCGAAGTCGTGCGCTACCTGGGCGCGCAGCCGGTGCTGGTCGATGTCGATCCGCTGACGCTGAACATGTCGCCCGCCGCCGTCGAAGCCGCGATCACGCCGCGCACCCGCGCCATTGTCCCGGTCCACTACGCCGGCATGGCCTGCGCCATGGACGAACTGCTGGCGATCGCACGTGCCCACGGCCTGCGCGTGGTCGAAGATGCCGCGCACGCCTTCCCGACCCGCTACAAGGGCCGCCTGGTCGGCACCCTCGACAGCGACATCACCGTCTTCAGCTTCTACGCCAACAAGACCATGACCACCGGCGAAGGCGGCATGGTCGTCGTGCGCGACCCGGCTCTGGCGCGCCGCATCCGCCTGATGCGACTGCACGGGATCAGCCAGGACGCCTTCGACCGCTACGTCTCCAAGACGCCGGCCTGGTTCTACGAAGTGGTGGCCGCGGGGTTCAAGTACAACCTGACCGACATCGCCTCCGCCATCGGCCTGGAGCAACTGCGCAAGATCGACGGTTTCCTGGCGCGGCGCCAGCAACTGGCGGCACGCTACGACGCCGCGCTGGCCGACTTGCCGCTGGTCCTGCCGCCGCGCCCCACCGGCGACAGCACGCACGCCTGGCACCTGTACGTGGTGCGCTTGGGCGCCGGGGCGCCGCTGGCGCGCGACGAGCTGATCCTGCGCCTGTCGCAGCTGGGCATCGGCACCAGCGTGCACTTCATCCCGCTGCACCGCCAGCCCTACTGGCGCGAACACTGCGCGTCCAGCCCGGCTGCCTTCCCGACCGCCGAAGCCGCCTACGGGAAGATGCTGACGCTGCCGCTGTACACGCGCATGCGCGATGCCGACCAGGACCGCGTCGTCACGGCGCTGCGGGCGCTGCTGTCATGACCAAGCGTCTCTTCGACCTGGTAGCCGCCGCGGCCGGCGTGATCCTGCTGCTGCCGCTGCTAGCCGCGATTGCGCTGTGGGTCAAGCTCGACTCGCGCGGACCGGTGCTGTTTCGCCAGGCGCGGGTCGGTCGTGGTGGACAATTGTTCGAGATCCTGAAGTTCCGCACGATGGCGGCCGAGACCGAGCCGGGACGCCAACTGACGGTCGGACGCGATCCGCGCATCACGCGCGCCGGCCATTTCCTGCGCAAGTACAAGCTCGACGAACTGCCGCAACTGTTCAACGTGGTTGGCGGTTCCATGAGCCTGGTCGGACCGCGCCCGGAAGTGCCGCGCTATGTCGCCTGCTATCCGCCGGCGGTGCGCGACCTGGTCCTGTCGGTCCAGCCGGGCGTTACCGACCTGGCCGCCATTCTGTACAAGGACGAAAGCAGCATCCTCGGCCAGGCCGCCGACCCGGAACGCGCCTACATCGAGACGATCCTGCCGACCAAGCTCGGCTACTACGTCCAGTACGTACGCGAACGCACGTTCTGGGGCGACCTGCGCATCATTTTCCGTACGCTGGGCGCGCTTGCACACTGACGGGTGCGCGATGTCCTGGACCCAACTCTTCGAACTCGGCGACCTGACACTGACGCTGCCCCTGGCCAGCGCCATGGCCGCCGGCCTGCTCGGCGCGCGCGACTGGCGCGCGGCCGGCGCCTGGACCGTCCTGTTCGTGCTCGCGCTGGCCCTGGTCGGTGCCGCCAAGCTGGCCTTCCTGGGCTGGGGTACCGGCTTGCCGGCGCTGGACTTCAAGGCGCCCAGCGGCCATGCGGCTGGCGTCAGCGTCGTCTTTCCCACCTTGCTTTACCTGCTGCTGCGCCATGGCCAGGCACGCTTGCGCCGGGCCGGCCTGATCCTTGGTGTCTTGCTGGGCGCCGCGGTCGCGGTCTTGCTGGTCGCCGCCGGCGAACACAGCCCGGCCGAGGCCTGGGCAGGCTGGCTGATCGGTAGCGGCGCCAGCCTGGCCGCGATCCGGTTGGCCGGCCCGGCGCCGGCCCCGCGCCCGCTGGCGGGCCTGGCCTGTGCCGCGCTCGTGTTTGCCGGCGTGGCCTGGGCCATGCAAAGGGCGCAAGTCGGCTACTGGATGGTCAAGGTCGCGCTCGCGCTGTCCGGCAATGCGCGCCCATTTCCGTGGGATAGCTGCAGTTGAGTGGCCCCGGAGTCGCGCCAGACTTTCAGCGCGCCGCCCTGCAGTCGGGCTCTGTAGTCGATCTGCCCTGTAGTCGATCTGTCACGTCGTCGAGCTGCAATTTACCATCGAGGAGAATGATCATGTCCATGCCGAGCGTCCACTGTCTGCGACAGAGCCAGCTGAACGAAAACACGATGCAGTCGCTGTTGATGAACCTGCTGCGCGGCCTCGCCTCGCTGCAGGTAGCCGCGGCGCACCTGCGCGCCGAAATCTATCCCGGCCTGCGCGGCCTGGAAGAACCCGGCCTGGCCTACATGGGGCTGGCCTTCTTTACCGGCTTTGCACACCAGGCCGTGATGGTGTTCTTCCTGATCAGCGGCTGGCTGGTCGGCGGCAGCCTGCTCGACAAGATCGGCAAACCCCAGGCCCTGCGTTCGTACGCGATCGACCGCGTCACCCGGTTATGGACGGTCTTGCTGCCAATGCTGATCATGATGCTCGGCATCGGGCTGATCATCGGCACGATCGCACCCGAACCGGCGGGACTGGGCGCATCCGACGAATTCTCGGCGGCGGCCTTTGTCGGCAATCTGCTGGGCTTGCAAACCATCGTGGTCGACAAGTTCGGCGGCAATTATCCGCTGTGGAGCCTGGCTAACGAAACCTGGTACTACATCCAGTTCCCGTTGCTGGTGCTGGTCTTTACCGGCCGCGGCGTGCTGCGCCCCCTTGCGGCGGCCGCCGCACTGGCGCTGACGGTGGCCTTCCTGCCGTATGTGATGACGCTGTACTTCGGCATCTGGCTGCTGGGCGCCGCCTTTTCGCGCATCCGCATCGATTGCAGCTTCGGCACCCGCATGGTCGTGCTCGCTGTCGCCCTGGGCGTCTCGGTGTACTACCGGCTGACCGGCGTCAACGATGACATCCTCCCCGAGTCGTTCGGGCAGGACCTGATCTGCACCCTGCCGATCGTGCTCCTGCTCGCCTCCATGCATGCGCCGATCAACCGTGAATCCGCCCTCCTGCGCCGGCTCGGTACGGTGGGCAAGCAACTGTCGGAATTCTCGTTCACGCTCTACGTCCTGCACGTGCCAGTGATCGACCTGATCCAGCATATCGGGCTGACCCGGTTCGGCCGCGAAAAGCTCGACCCGGCCAGCGCATCCGACTTCGCGGTGTATTTCGGCGTGCTGGGCATCCTGGTGCTGTCGGCCTGGCTGTCCTACCTGGTATTCGAACGCAACACCTACCGGGTACGCCGCCTGGCCAAGCGCCTGCTGCTGCAGCCGCAAGGCAAGCCGGTGGCCAAACCCATGCTCTTCCCGAAATAAGATGTGAATGACAGGTGCGCCTCCCCGCTCCAGGGTGGCGCGCTTTTTTGCTTCGGTACGCTTCTTCCGGTCCTCTTGTCGCTCTTCTTGCTGGTCCCCCTGCTAGTCCTCCTGCCAGCGAGCCGCTCGTGCTCGTGCGAACCACCTGCTCCTTCCAGTTGGTGACTTGCCTGCGCGCTACCTGCCTCCTTCGCCGACGCGAGCCTCTCCTGCGTATCGGCATTGCCACCGTCGTCCACCACAGCAGCCCGGCACATGGGCCGGCAAGCGCTTGCACCTTACGTAGGCTGGGGGACGCAGTACACCTCCCAAAGCAATCGCAATGGAAGCGGGCCCGTGACGGGGTAAGTAAACTCGGCAGAGAGACGACGAGGCAGGCACTTGAGAAGCCAGGAGCGGCAGGAAGCCGAAGGAAACCGGAACAAAGGCGGAATGCTGGGACGAAGACGGGATTTCAAAAGGAGAAAGCAGAAGCAGGAGCAGGAGCAGGAGCAGGAGCGCCGAGCCTAAATTATTCAAGGCGCCGCACCGCGTCGGCTAGGGCTACGCGGCGCGGCGCGAGCCATTGTGCAGCGCCTGGAAAGCCGTCTATCGCCAGGCGCCGCGCCTGCTCACTGCCATTCAGGCGACATAACCGATCTGCGCCGTCGCCGCACCATACTGGGCCGCACTGGCGCCGAGGCGCAGCGCCATGTCGTTGAACAGGACGCCTTGCGGCGAAATCCCGGCATGGTTGAGCCGCTTGACCGATTCGTTGATCTGGCCTTCGGTGGTCACCCCGGCGCGCGCCACGATGAACACGGCGCCGGCATGGGCACCGATGATCAGGGCGTCGGCCACCGCCAGCAGCGGCGGCGGGTCGATCAGCACCAGGTCGTATTGCTTGCTGACCGATTCGAGCAAGGCGCCGAAGTTCAGGTGCAGCAGGAATTCCGAGCGGTTCGGCGGCAATTCGCCGGTGGGGATGAAGTCGAGGTTTTCCATCACGTCGTGGTGGATGATGTCCTCGACCGGCATCGATCCGATGATCGAGCGCGACAAGCCGCGTTCGCGGGCCACGCCAAAGTAACGGTGCAGGTGACCGTTGCGCAGGTCGGCATCGATCAGCAGTACGCGCTTGCCGCTGGCGGCCATCACGGCCGCGAAATTCGCCGCGACAAAGGATTTGCCGATGTCGCGTGTCGGGCCGGCGAACATGACGATGTTGTTCTTGAAGTGCGGCATTGAGAACAGCAGCGCGGCGCGGAAACTGCGCAGGCTTTCCACGGCCGGGTCTTCCGGCAGGATTTGCGCCAGCAACGGCAGCGCACCGCCGTCGCCGCGCGACTTGCGCAGCAATTTGTCCTGGTTGCCGCTGTGGGGGATGGTGGCGTAGACCACGCGCGCGTTCAGCAATTGCTCGATCTTCTGCGGATCGTCGATGCCGCCTTTCATGGCCTTGCGCGCAAAGGCCAGCAGCGTGCCTAGGAACAGACCGGTAATCACCGCCAGCGCCACGATCAGCGGCCGGTTCGGCTTGAGCGGACGTTCCGGGGCAATCGGTGCGTCGACCAGGCGCACGTTGCTGACGCGGCCGACGGAAATCAGGCGCAATTGCTGGGCCGTGTTCGACAACGCCGTGTACAGGTCGGTGTTGACCTTGATGTCGCGCGTCAGGCGCGCTTCGTCCTGTTCGAGCACGGGCAGCGTGCGGATCCGTGCGGCGATCGCCTCGATCTCGGCATCGACTTCCTTGCGCTGGCGGTTGACGGCGGCCACGATCGGGTGGTCTTCGGTGAAGCGCGCCAGCAGTTCGGTTTTCTTCTGCATCAGCTCGATCCGGCGCGCGCGCGCCGCCGTGGCCTGGGCCAGGCTGACGCGCGCTTCCTCGCGCAGGTCGACGGTGCCGTGCGAATTGCGGAACTGGTTGTAGCGGTCTTCGGACTGCTCGAGCTGGCGCTTCAGGATCGGCAATTGCTTGTTCAGGAAAGCGAGCGACTTTTCGGCTTCCTCGGTCTTGCGCGCCAGGTTCTGGCGCATGTATTCGCGCCCGATTTCGCTCAACAAGGCGTTGATGCGCTTGGCGTTTTCGCCCTGCAGCTTGACCTCGATGACGCCGGACTGCTTGCCCTGCTCGGTGATCACCATGGCGGTCTGGATTGCCTGGATGGTGCCCAGGCGCGACTTGCGCTTCAGGCGAAAGCGCGCGCCGGGATTCGCGACGAGGCGGTCGACCTTGATCTCGACGGTGCCGTCGGGCGTGGGCACGCGGTAGCGCTGGCCGACCGTGCCCTCGAAGGCAACGCGCTGCCCGCCGCCGGAAAAGTGATAGCGGTTGACGCCGCGCGCCGTGAGCGTGAACTCGCGGTTCAGCCAGGATTCGGGCACGTCGAAGACCGAGACCTCGGCCTTCTCGCCGCCCCAGACATAGCCGCCGTAGCCGAACAGGCCTGGCGTGGCGAGCGCACCGTTGTTCTGGGTTGCGAACCAGTAGCCGACCACCGGGAAGTACTTCGGCTGCACCTCGATGTACAGCTGCAGGTTGTCGACCGCCTGCGAGACGACCATGCGCGAACGCAGCAGCTCCATCTCGGCAATCGCCGCCTTCTTGGTCTCGAACAGCGAGGATGCCTCGCTGAGGATGTTCTTCGAGGCGTTCGGGCTTTCTTCCTCGACGTGGATCATCAGGTTGGCTTCGTAGACGGGCTTGGCCACCAGCGCGTACAGCACGGCCAGCAGCGTGATCAGCGCGGTGATGCCGCCGATTAGCCAGCGGCTGTCGTACAGGGTATTGAAGTGTCCCTTCAGGTCGACGGTCGGCTCGTCGGTCGCGCTGACCGGCGGGCGTGGGTCGAACGGCACGCTGAGGATGGGCGGGCTGTGGGTAACGTGGGCCAGGGAGTGGCCGTCGGCGGGCTTGGTCATGGTTGTTCTCCGAATAGGTACCAATCTGCGCGGACAGCGGTCAGGGACGGGTGCTGACGCCGACCGCGTTGGTCAGCGCGCCCGGGAACAGCAAACTCAGGTGGCGGTTCCAGTTGGCCAGCGGCGAAGCGGCCACGTAGACCACGTCTTTCGGGCGCAGCTCGAAGGACTCGGCCATGGCCAGCGAACCGGTGTCGCGGGCGTCGAGCTGGAACACGCGGGTACGCTCGGGCGTCTTGCGCACGACGTAGATCTGGCGCGCGTCGCCGCTCAGCGGGCTGACGCCGCCGGTTTCGCCGAGCGCCTCGTTGAGCGTGAGGCGGCCGTTGTGCATGGTCAGCGCGCGCGGAGTGACAACCTCGCCCGACACGAAGACCTTGCTTTCGTCGCGCGAATGCACGCGCACCACGTCACCCGGCGCCAGCATCACGCTGCCGGGGTTGATGCCCTTCTGCACCAGTTCGCGCAGATTGATGGCGTAGCGCGCATCGCCGCGCTCGAGCGCGATGCGGCTCTGGTCGGCCGTGGGCAGCAGGCCGCCGGCGCGGTTCAGCGCTTCGACCAGCGTCATCGGGATGTCGTTGATGGCCTGCAGGCCGGGCGACTTGACCTCGCCGTCGATGTAGACGCGCTTGCTGCGGTAGGCCTGCACGCGCAGCGTGATGTTCGGACTGGCGATGTACTTGGCTATCTTTTGCGTCAGCAGTGCGCGCGCCTGCTCTTCGGTCAGGCCTTCCACCGGCAGCAGGCCGGCAAAGGGAAACTGGATGCGGCCCTGGTGGTCGACCACGAAGCCGGGCTGCTGCGCATTCGCGGTGGCGCCGGCGACGGCCACGGCGGCGTCCGCGGAAGCGGTGGCGGCGGTCATGCCGCCTGCGGCCAGCTCGGGATGGTCCCAGACCACGATCGAGAGGATGTCGCCGCGGCCGATGGTGTATGGCGGCGGATGGGCCACCAGCAGTTTCGACAGGTCCTGGTTGCCGCGCGCGGCGTAGGCCTGCTGCTCGGCCGCGATCAGCTGCTCGGTGATCATCTCGGTGGGCGGCGCATCGGTGTTGCCCGACGCGGAACGGAAGCGGGGACCGCCGGTGCAGCCGGCCAGGGCGAATGCAAACGCAAACGCACAGCCTGCGACAAAAATGCGCAGGCGCAAAATTTCTGTTGGTAAATTCATGAGCTTGCCTATGAAAATGAAGCGCCTTGTCAGGCCGACCAAGTCAGCGTAAGGCGTCCATCACAGGCAGCTTTGCTGCAAATCAAACGGCAGGCTCAGGTAGCCCGTGGGGTGC
>DAMABW010000076.1:0-14701 GCA_031999925.1 Massilia sp.
AGAGAGATTCCGGCAGCGATTCCGACAGCGAGCCCGGCCGAAGCGAAAAGGCCGAAGGCCGCCACGGTTACTCCTCCTCGTGTGGAGCCGAGCCTGAACGAGCAAAGGAAGATCAGGGTCGTCCCGGCCAAGCAGCCGGTGCCGCCGCAGCCGGGGGCCAACCCGGCCGAAAAGAAGAAACCAAAGGCTGCGCGGCCGAAGGAACATACGCCTCCAGCCAGGCCCGCGCCGGACAGGACCGAGCAGCATATTGCGCCCAAGGTCCCGGTACAGCAGTCCACACCCTTCCCGGAACCGGGAGCGGCTGCGCACGCCATCCCACCAGCATTCCAGCCGGCGCCTGGCATCGCGCCATCCCGGCCGGAAGCGCCCGCGGCCCGGCAGGAAACGGCGCCGGTCATTCCCGCGGCCGAACCAATCGCGCCGCCCCAGCCGGAACCGCATCCGGTTCAGCAGGACACGGCGCCGCAGGACCGGGCAGAAGAAGCTGTCGTGCCACCCACGCCGCCGCATCCGGCCGAGCCAGCCATCGTGCCGGCAAGCGCGGCAGCGGAGGCGGCCGGGACTGCGGCACCGGATCACCCGGCCGGGGAGCACCTGCCGCGCAAGACCCCTGGGAAGAAATTCACGCCGCCCCCGAGGCTGGAACCGATCCTGGACCAGCCGGCGCTGCCGCAGCAGATCGACCCCGGCCCGCCCCCTCCGACCTTCCTCCTCGACGCGGAACCGGAACAGCAAGACATGCCGGCCGAAGCGGCGGGACCGGCAGCGCCGCCGCCGGCGTCGGCCGCTACGCCATCCTGGCCGCCGCCGAAGAAACGCATGCTCGTGTACGGATCGGCAGTGTCCCTGCTGGGCGTGGTGCTGGTCCTGGCGCTCGGTGTCGACCGCTTCCTGCCGGCACCGGCCGGCAAGCCTGACCCCATCGCGGCAGAAAAAAAAGCGCCGGAGACGGCGTCGACGGTCGAGTCGGTGCCGGCAACCGGGACGGGCAACACGACAGCCGCAGCCGGCGCGCCGGACAGCAAGTCAGCGACGGCCGCGAACGCAAGCACCAGGCCGGATGCCGGTGCGAACCCAGCCATCACACCGGACAGCAAGGCATCCACAGCCATACCGGAGACCGAGGCGCCGCGCACCGCGTCTTCTTCCGGCGCTCAGGCCGAGCCGAGCCCGGCCAAAGTAACGAAAGCACCCGCAGCCAGGCATAAAGCACCTGCTGGCGCATCACGCAAAGCCGTTGCGGCGCACAAGCCGGTGCCTGCACCGGTGGACAACTGCAAGAACGCCGTTGTCAGCGAACGAGACGCGAGCTGCCTGTTCCAAAACAAAGAACAATGAGAGGTCGCCATGAAATCCCGTATCGAGGCCGGTGTGTTGGCCTGTATCGTCGCAGGGTGGGCAACGGGTGCGCTTGCGCAAGAAAACTGCAATGGGCAAATCGACAGGATCGCGACGATCGGCGACGTCCAGACCGCGCTCAACTGCGTGGAGGCCGAGGTCGCCGCTTCCGCCGAGCGGACCAGGCAGCTTTCCGAAAGCAATAAAAAGCAGGTGCTCCAGCAGATCGACGAGAACCTGGAATTGGTTACGGCGAAGGTGCGCCATGTGTCGCTGGGCGAATCGACCAACGGCAACTGGAAGCAGGTTCCCGAGTCTGGCGATGCGCACGCCTGTTTCCTGTCCTCGGTGCGCTTGCCGGCACAGGGCCTGTGCCAGATCACCTACCAGGGCAACCTGGGACGTTGGGCGTTCAACGTCAGCAATCCCTCGGGCGCCGGCTTCACCTGCACGGCGACATGCGTCTGGATGGGCCTGAAGCGCAAGCCGGAAGCCGACAAATAGCGCTGCGCCGGCTCATGCGAGCAGCGTCACCTCGGTCTTGGTCCCGGTGAACCCATCGAACAGGCGCCGGTGCCTGGCATACGACATCGTATCGTCGCGCGTGTAGTAGCCGGCCACCCAGTCCAGCAGGAAGGCCAGCTTGCTCTGCTGCGCAGCCAGCGAGTCATACTTGTGCGGCTCCCATGGGCGCCTGCGGTTGTTGTCCAGGCACGCTTCCAGGCCCGGATTCATGAACACCAGCTCGGAGCAGTAGGGCAGGGCCGCTTCGACCAGGTCGCCATAACAGCCTTCCGCGACCCAGTTCGCATTGCCTTCCACAAAGGCCAGCAAATCCGCCTGCACTTGCGCGGGCGCACGCGGCACCGCGATCTGCCCCGGTTCCCACACGATGGTGTCCAGGTCCAGGTGCGCCAGCCCATGCTGCGCCGCCAGCGCTTGCGCGCGGTAGGACTTGCCCGATCCCGAATTGCCCATGATGAGTATGCGCATGTTCTTCCAGTCCCGTTTCCTTGAAGTATTAATATTAACGTGTTCCAGAAGTGCTTGACCCTCACGCAGCGTCAGGCTCCAAGCTGTGCCTACGTTGAAATGAGGAAGAGTCCATGCTGAAAATCGGAGAACTGGCAAGACGTACCGGCCTGACCGTGCGCACGCTGCACCATTACGACGACATCGGGCTGCTCTCCCCTTCGGCGCGTTCCAATGCCGGCTACCGGCTCTACAACGAAACGGACATCGCCCGCCTGCACCGCATCCTGGCGCTGCGCCGCTTCGGCATGAGCCTGACCGACATCGGCACTTACCTCACCGGACCGGCCCTACCGCTCGTCGACGTGGTCGACCGCCAGATCGCGATGCTCACTGGCCAGATTGACGAAGCCGATGCCCTGCGCAGCCGCCTGCACACCCTGCGCGGACAGTTGGCACGAGGGCAGGAACCGGACCTGGCCGATTGGCTGATCACCCTGGAGCACATGACCATGTACGAGAAATATTTTTCGAAGGAAGAACTGCAGCAACTGCCACTGTACGCCCCGTCCGAACAAATCGAAGCCGAGTGGAAAGCGCTGGTGGAAGAGGTGCGGCAACGGATGGATGCCGGCGCCAGCCCGCTTGACGCGCGGGTGCGCGAACTGGCCGCACGCTGGATGACGATGCTAGGCCGCGATACCCGCGCCAACCCGGTCCTGTTCGCCAAGCTGAACACGATGCATGAACAGGAGCCGGAAGTGCAGCAGCGTACCGGCATCACGCTCGAGGTGATGGCCTTCGTGCTGGCTGCGGTGAAGGAAAACCAGCTGGCGGTTTACGAAAAATATCTGGATGCCGACGAGCTGGCCTTCATGCGCGCCAACCTCGGCAAGCGCGACGCCGAATGGCCGCCCTTGATCGCCCGTGTGCGCACGGCCATGGATGAAGGCTGCACGCCGGACTCGCCCACGGCCAAGGCGTTGGCGGTGCAGTGGTTCGATCTGTTCCGTTCATTTGCCGGCGACGATCCGGCGACCCAGCAGAAGATCCGGCTGGCGCTGGAGAACGAGCCTGCGCTGCGCCAGGGCGGGATGGTGGACGACCGCATGCGCGACTTCATCCGCGCGGCGATGCAATCCCTGCGCGCTCAGCCGGCGCCGTAGCCGACGCCGCGCGCCATCATCGCGGCAAAGATCGGGATCAGCGCGAACACGTGGAGCTCGATCAGCAGCCAGCGGCGCAGCTTGGCGATTTCCGGCAGTGGCGGGACGAAGGCGGCATTCGCCTTCAAGGACTTTTGCCAGGCCAGGATGCGCATGGTCGGCTTGATCGAAATGAGGCCGACCACGGCAAACGCCGCGACCTTGGCCCAGAAGGCGTGGTTGTGCAGGTAGAAGTCCGGTCCCTTGGCGCCGTACCAGACGCGGATGAAACCGACGACCAGGATGGCCATGGCCAGCATGCCGTAGAAGAAGTCGAAGCGGCCGAGCAGTCTGACCGTTTGCGGCGACATGGAGGACGACCGCATCAGGGCCAGCTCGGCGGCCAGGACAGCCGCGAGGCCGAAGACGATCAGGTGGTGGAGGATGGCAAGCAGGAGATCGGTCATGACAGGTGCTCGACAGTGGAGGTGTGTTCAATGTCTCCTTGTCTTGTCAGCGTGTCAAGGTAAAGGTGGGTTCAAGAACCCACCCTACAACAGCCGCATCGAACGGTAGGGTGGGTTCTCGAACCCACCACACACCCAGCAGCCATGGCGCCAATAAAAAAGCAGAGCCGCAGCCCTGCCTTTTCCTCATCCAAGCTTGACGCTTACTGCTTCAGCAGCGGCTTCAGGTACTTGCCCGTCACGCTGGCTGGATTCTCCGCCACCTCTTCCGGCGTACCCGTTGCCACGATCGTGCCGCCGCCGGCACCGCCTTCCGGCCCCAGGTCGACAATCCAGTCGGCCGTCTTGATCACGTCCAGGTTGTGCTCGATGATAGCGAGCGTGTTGCCCTGGTCGCGCAGGCGGTGGATCACTTTCAGCAGCAAGTCGATGTCGGCGAAGTGCAAACCGGTGGTCGGCTCGTCCAGGATGTACAAGGTGCGCCCGGTATCGCGCTTCGACAGTTCCAGCGACAGTTTCACGCGCTGCGCCTCGCCGCCCGATAGCGTGGTCGCACTCTGGCCCAGCTTGATGTAGCCGAGGCCCACGTCCAGCAGGGTCTGCAGCTTGCGCGCAATCACCGGCACCGGCTTGAAGAACTCGTGCGCGTCCTCGACCGTCATCTCCAGCACTTCGGTGATGTTCTTGCCCTTGTACTGCACTTCCAGCGTTTCGCGGTTGTAGCGCTTGCCGTGGCAGACGTCGCAAGGCACGTACACGTCCGGCAGGAAGTGCATCTCGACCTTGATCACGCCGTCGCCCTGGCAGGCTTCGCAGCGGCCGCCTTTCACGTTGAACGAGAAGCGGCCAGCGCTGTAGCCACGTTCCTTGGCGGTCGGCACCGTCGCGAACAGATCGCGGATCGGGGTGAACACACCGGTGTAGGTGGCCGGGTTCGAGCGCGGGGTGCGGCCGATCGGTGCCTGGTCGACGGAAATGACCTTGTCGAAATGCTCCAGGCCGAAGATCGCATCGTGCGGCGCCGGTTCGGTCTGCGAGCCGTACAGGTGGCGCGACAGGGCCGGGTACAGCGTGTCGTTGATCAGCGTCGATTTACCCGAACCCGACACACCCGTCACGCAGGTCATCAAACCGACCGGCAGCGTCAGGGTCTGCTTCTTGAGGTTGTTGCCGGTCGCATTCGTGATCACCAGCTGGCGCTCGGCATTCGCCAGCGTGCGCTTCTTCGGCACGTGGATCTTGCGGCGGCCGTCCAGGTACTGCGCGGTCACCGAATGCTCGTTGGCCATGATCTCGTCCAGCGTACCTTCGGCAATGACCACGCCGCCATGCACGCCGGCGCCCGGACCCATGTCGACGATGTAGTCGGCGGTACGGATCGCGTCTTCGTCGTGCTCGACCACCAGCACGCTGTTGCCGATGTCGCGCAAATGCTTCAGCGTCGCGATCAGGCGGTCGTTGTCGCGCTGGTGCAGGCCGATCGACGGTTCATCCAGCACGTACATGACGCCGGTCAGGCCGGAACCGATTTGTGAAGCTAAGCGAATCCGCTGGGCTTCGCCGCCCGACAGGGTGTCGGCGCTGCGGTCGAGCGACAGGTAATCGAGGCCGACGTTGTTCAGGAACTTCAGGCGTGCGGTAATTTCCTTGATCACGCGCTCGGCGATGTCGCGCTTGGCGCCGGTCAGTTGCAGTGTCTCGAAGTAATCCAGGGTCTCGCGCAGCGGACGGTCCGACACTTCATAGATCGCGCGCTGCTGGGCGCCCTGGCCGATCTTCACGAAACGCGCTTCGGTACGCAGGCGCGCGCCTTCGCAGGCCGGACATTTCTTTTCGTTGATGAACTTGGCCAGTTCTTCCTTGACCGCCATCGAATCGGTTTCGCGGTAGCGGCGCTGCAGGTTGTTCACCACGCCCTCGAAGGTATGCTCGCGGATCACGGTGCGGCCGCGCTCGTTCACATAGGTGAACGGAATCGAGGTCTTGCCGGAACCGAACATCACGGCTTCCTGGGCGGTCTTCGGCAGCTTTTCGAACGGCGTGTCGAGGTCGAAGTCGTAGTAGGCCGCCAGGTTCGACAGCATCTGGAAGTAGAACTGGTTGCGGCGGTCCCAGCCCTTCACGGCGCCCGAAGCTAGCGACAGATTAGGGAAAGCGACAATCCGCTTCGGATCGAAGAACTCGATGTGGCCCAGGCCATCGCACTCCGAGCAGGCGCCCATCGGGTTGTTAAACGAGAACAGGCGCGGCTCGAGTTCCTGCAGCGAATAACCGCAGACGTTACAGGCGAACTTGTTCGAGAACACGGTCGTCTGCTCGGTGTCCATTTCGTAGGCAACAGCGCGGCCATCGGCCAGGCGCAGGGCCGTCTCGAAGCTCTCGGCCACGCGCTGCTTGATGTCCGGATTCACTTTCACGCGGTCGATGACGACGTCGATCGAATGCTTCTCGGTTTTCTTCAGCTTCGGCAGTTCGTCGATCTCGTAGATCTTGGCCGGGTTGACACCGCTCTGGATACGGAAGCGCACGAAACCTTGCGCCTGCATGCTCGCGAACAGGTCGCTGTGCTCGCCCTTGCGGCCGGCCACGACCGGCGCCAGGATCATCAGCTTGGTGCCTTCGGGCATGGCCAGCACGGCATCGACCATCTGCGACACGGTTTGCGCCGCCAGCGGTTCGTGCGGGTGGTCCGGGCAATAGGGCGTGCCGACGCGTGCGTACAGCAGACGCAGGTAGTCGTGGATTTCGGTCACGGTGCCCACCGTCGAACGCGGATTGTGCGACGTTGCCTTCTGCTCGATGGAGATCGCCGGCGACAGGCCTTCGATCAGGTCGACGTCCGGCTTTTCCATCAACTGCAGGAACTGGCGCGCGTAGGCCGACAGCGACTCGACGTAGCGGCGCTGGCCTTCGGCGTACAGGGTGTCGAAAGCGAGCGAGGACTTGCCCGAGCCCGACAGGCCGGTGATGACGATCAGCTTGTTACGCGGCAGGTCGAGATTGATGTTCTTCAGATTGTGCGTGCGGGCACCACGAATACGAATTTCTTCCATTAGTTTTTTGGCAGGCTTTCTATAAGTTTGTGCAGGCCGCGCACGATACTGTCGCGTTGGGCGGGCCAATCGAGGGGAATCTGCTAGTTTAGCGCTTTTTTGCTGCGGCTGTACGTTTATCCAGTGGTGGTGTACCAGCGATGGCAAGCTGGCATGTCGCACTGGAAAGTACTTCCAACGCACGCGACCGGTTGGGATGCATATGTGCTGTTTCAAGGCCGCTTCAATGGCAAAGCGTTCAGAATCCGAAAAAAAATTTTGATAACGCGTCGTAGGGTGGACGGCTTTGCCGTCCACGCGTTCATCACACATGTGCGAACTACAACCTGATCGCACACCTCAAATCGGTTTGTCGGACCCCAAAAAATCCTCTTTAACTCAGGCGGTAACAGCCCCATAATAGCGAGTTGCATCACCCCAGTTCCCTGGCGCCTAGTCTGCAAGCAGAGCCAGGGCTCACACATCCTGAAGGAGTCACACCATGGCATCAGTCAACAAGGTCATCATCGTCGGCAACCTCGGCCGCGATCCGGAAATCCGCTACATGCCGAGCGGCGACGCCATCGCGAACATCGCGGTCGCCACCTCGTTCAAGTCGAAAGACCGCAACACTGGCGAGCAGAAAGAGCTGACCGAATGGCACCGTATTTCGTTCTTCGGCCGCCTGGCTGAAATCGTCGGCCAGTACCTGAAAAAAGGTTCGTCGGTCTACGTCGAAGGCCGCCTGCAAACCCGCAAGTACACCGACAAGGACGGCATCGAGCGCTACGCCACCGATATCGTCGCCGAAAACATGCAGATGCTGGGCGGTCGCCAGGGCATGGGCGGCGGCAGCGACATGGGCATGGACGACGGCGGCGGCTACGACGCGCCTCAGCGCCCGGCCCCACGCCAGGCGCCTCCGGCACCGGCAGCCCGTCCGCAGCCACAGCGTCCGGCACCGAACTTCTCGGACATGGACGACGACATTCCGTTCTGATCCGCGCCGTACGGCACCTGTTCTCTACAACCCGCCGCGCATCCGCCCGGCGGGTTTTTTATCGGCCCTACGTATCGCGATCCAGCCGGTTTTTATTGTCTGGATGCATTAAGATATTGCCGATACGATAAGGAGGCGGTATCCGCTGGCGTATCCATGCGATCCATTACCGTCCTTCCAGTACCGTTAGATCACAAGGACACCATGCGTCTGTCTACCGTTTTCCTGGCCTCGTTGCTTGCCCTGCATTCCGGCTGGACGCTCGCCACGCCACCTGCGCCTGCCGGCGCCCCTGTTGCCGAGGCTGGCCAGCCAGGCAAACGCGAAGCGCAAGACCTGTATGCGCTCGGCGTGGCCTATGCCGATGGCAATAAGGTCCAGCGAAATGACCACCGCGCGGCGGACATGTTCCGCGAAGCCGCCAGCCGCGGCCATTCCTCGGCACAACTCAGATTGGGTCTTTTGTACGACGAGGGCCTGGGCGTCGGCCAGGACAAGGGAGAAGCCTTGCGCTGGTACCGCCTGGCGGCTGCGCAGGGCGAAAGCGCCGCGCAATTCAATCTCGGCCTGGCGTACCGGTATGGCGAAGGCGTAGCACAAGACGATGCCCAGTCGTATGCCTGGTTTCGCAAGTCCGCCGAACAGGGCGATGCCGATGCGCAGAACCTGGTCGGGGAAGCGCTGGAAGAAGGACAGGGAGTAACGCGCAATCCACAGGAAGCGGCGCAGTGGTACGGCAGGGCGGTGGCGCAGGACAACCCGCGTGCGCAGGCCAATCTCGGCAGGATGTACATGGAGGCGCTCGGCATTCCGGGCGACTTCGTCAAAGGCATCGCGCTCCTGCGCCAGGCCGCCGGACAGGGACATGCGCGGGCGCAGTTCTTCCTGGGGTATTACCACGAGATCGGCCGTGGGATCGACAAGGACGAATCGGCCGCCATTGCCTGGCACGAAAAGGCGCTGGCGAACGGCCGGACAGAAGCGAAACTGCGCCTGGCCAGGCTGTATGCCGACGGCCTCGGCGGCGAAGGCGGGCGGGCCCGTGCCGAAGCCTGGTTCACGGAGGCACAGGCTGGCGGACAACTTGGTTTCTTCATCGACCTGGGTACGCTCTACAGCGAACTGCGCCAGCCTGAACAAGCCGAAGCCATCGCGCGCCGGGGCGAAGCCGCCGCCCAGCGCATGAGCAAGCCGTCCCGCGAGCAGCTCAGGCAGTTGTCGTCCTTGACGGGCCGGGCGCTGGTGGCGCAGCAGCGTTTCAGCGCGGCCCAGCCGCACCTGGAGCGGGCGCTGGCGCTGGCCGAGCGCTTACCGGACACCGCCGCGCGGGAGGTGCCTCGGGCATTGATGGCGCTGGCCAACAACCTTTTGAACCAGGCCCAGTATGCAAAGGCCGAACCGGTCTACCTGCGCGTGCTCGCGCTGCGCGAAAAGGCGCTGGGACCGAGGCATGAGGATGTGCTCGATGTCCTCGACGAACTGGCAACCCTGTACAGCTGGAACGAACAGTTTGCCCAGGCCGAAGCTGTCTTGCAGCGCAAGCTGGCCGTCCATGAATCGGCCCAGCCGAGACCAGACGACAAGGTGGCCGGCACACTGGCCGGCTTGGCTTTCCTTTACTGGACGCAAGGCTATTTCGACCAGGCGGAATCCCATTTCCGGCGTGCCTACGAGATCGACGAAGCGCGCCAGGGCACGCGGGAAGCGACGCTGGCGGTTCGCCTGAACGACCTCGGCTCGGTGTACCGGAGCCAGGGCAGGTTCCATGAGGCGGAGACGGCCTTCCTGCGGGCACGCACCATTCTCGAACAGGTGCACGGCGCCGAGCACCACAGCCTGGCTACCGTCATGAACAACCTGGGTGCCCTGTATCACGCCACCGGACGTGATGAGGAAGCCGAAGCGCTGTGCACGCAGGCGCTTGCCATGCGCGAAAAACTGCTGGACGCCTACAGTCTCGACCTCGCCTTCAGCCTGCACGAACTGGGCGCCATCTACACCCACCAAGGCAAATACGAGCCGGCCAAAGCCTATCTCGAGCGCGCCCTTGCCATTCGTGAGCGCCGCCTCGGGCCGGGGCATAGCGAGGTGGCTGCCACCCTGCATGCACTGGGCGACTTCCACCTGGCTCAACACAACCCGGCCTTGGCCGCACCCCTGTTCCAGCGTGCCCTCGCGATCCGCGAGCGCCTGCTGGCGCCGGGTCATCCGGACGTGCAGCTGAGCCGCCAGCAACTGGCTGTTGCGCGCGCCAGGCCGGGTGCGCCGCCGGGTGCATGAAGCAGGGCGCCGGCAGGACCGGACGCGACAGTTAGCGTTCCCCCGGCGCCGGGCTGCTCGGCACCTCGTTCTCGACAATGGTGTAGACCCCGCCGGCCGTGGCGCCGGATTCCGCTTTCCTGGCGCGCAAGTCGCGGTACACCGCGGCGCGGATGATCATCATCGACACCACCGGCGCCGTCATCAGGAGGAAGGCCGAAATGATCACCTCGTGCACCACCAGGCGCGACTGCCCCACCGTGAAGAACACCATCGACGCGATCAGCAAGCACCCCGCCCCCAACGTGATCGTGATCGCCGGCCCGTGCATGCGCTGGTAAAAGGTGCGCAGGCGCAGCAGCCCGAGGGCGCCGATCAGGACGATGCTGGCGCCAAGAATCAGGAGCAGCGACACGATCGCCGCCGCCCAGCCCGGCAAATCCTCGACGCCGCTCATTCGATGATCTCCCCGCGCATCAGGAACTTGGCCATGGCGATCGTCGACACGAAGCCGATCAGCGCAATCAAGACCGCCACCTCGAAATACACTTGCGTGCCGAAGCGGATGCCGAGCACCAGGGCCAGCAGCATGCCGGTCATCCACAGGGTATCGAGCGCCAGCACGCGGTCGTGGGCCGAGGGGCCGCGCAACAGGCGCAGGGCGCAGAACACCATCGCCACCAGCACGCACACCAGGGCGTAGCCGACGGATAACTCAAGCAGGGTCGCCACGGGCTGCCTCCGTTTCAAAAATCTCGATCAAGGGTTGTTCGTACCGGGTTTTAATCGTGTCGATCCACCACTGCTCGTCGTGCAGGTCGAACACGTGCAGCGAGAGCTGGTAGCCGTCTTCCAGGATCTCGACCCAGACCGTACCCGGCGTCATGTTGATCAGGCAGGACAGCATCGCCAGGCCGTAGGGATCGGTGATAGTGAGCGGAATGCGGATGAACTGTGAATTCACCTTGCCGTAGTCGGAGAACAGGATGATGCGGCTGACGTTGAAGCAGGAGCGCACGATCTCGACGCCGGCCATGCCGATCAGGCGGATGAAGGTGAGCGGCGCGCGCAGGCGCGGGTAGCCGAGCGGCTGCAGGTTGCGCACCAGGAGCGGCACGACGATACCCAGTAACGCCCCGAGCAGGATGCTGGCCGCGTCCGCGGACTGGTTCAGCAGCAGCCACAGCAGGCACAGGGCCAGCGAGACCAGTGGATAGGGCAGCCAGCGTGTCATGCGCCACCCCCTTTCGAGACCGGGCCAGGCACGGCCGGCTCGGTCAGGACGCGCTCGATGTAGTTGGACGGGCGGTGGATGTCGGCGCTGGCGCGGCCCAGGTAATCGAACAGGGGGCGCGCCTGCACCGTCATCGCCACCGACAGCAGCAGCAGGACCGTGATCGGCGTGACTTCCGACAGGTGCAGGCGCGGCGGCGTGGCCACCGGCGTCGCCCAGAAGGTGCGCACGCCGAAGCGCAGCATCGAGATGATGGCGATCAGGCCCGATACGAAGATCAGCGCCATCAGCGTCCAGCCGGCGCTGCGCACAGCTTCGCCGTCGGGATTGAGCAGCGCGTGGAACATGCTGAACTTGGCGACGAAGCCCGACAGCGGCGGCAGGCCGGCGATCATCAGGGCGCAGGCGGCGAACGCCACCGACAGGAAGGCCATCGCCGCCGGCACGCCCTTGCCGCGCGGTTCGTTCGGGCTGTCGTCGGGCTGTTCGTCGTCGACGGCCCAGGCTTCCATGGTCAGCGCCAGCATCGCCGCGCTCGGGGAGCGGATGCGGTCGATCAGTTCGATCAGCAGCAGGAAGGCGGCCACCGCCAGCGTCGAGCCGATCAGGTAGTAGAGGCCGGCCGTCACCAGCGAGGGCTGGCCGTAGCCGATCACCGCCAGCAGCGTGCCCGATGAAATCACGGCGCTGTAGCCGGCCATGCGCCCGGCGGTATCGGTGGACAGCATGCCGGCCGCGCCGAACACGATGGTCGCCATGCCGCCCCAGAGCAGGGCGTCGAAGCCGAAGCCTGCGCTGGAACCTTCCGAGAACAGCAGCAGCCACAAACGCAGGATGACGTAGGCGCCGACCTTGGTCATCAACACCAGCATGGCGGCGACGGGAGGCGAGGCGGCGGCGTAGGTGGTGGGCAGCCAGAAGCCCAGCGGCCACATCGCGCCTTTTACGAGGAAGGCGAGCACCAGCACGGTGACGCCGAGTTTCAACAGGCCGGTGCTCTCGGCCGGCATGGCGGCGATGCGCGCGGCCAGGTCCGCCATGTTCAGGGTGCCGGTGGTGGCGTAGATCAGCGAGGTGCCGAGCAGGAACAGCAGGGCCGCGGCCAGGTTCACCGCGATGTACTGCATGCTGGCGCGCAGGCGCTCCGCGTTGTAGCCATGTAAAACCAGGCCGTACGAGGCGGCCAGCATCACCTCGAAGAACACGAACAGGTTGAACAAGTCGTGCGTCAGGAAGGCGCCGTTGATCCCCATCAGCAGGAACTGGAACAGCGGGTGGAAGTGCACGCCGATGCGGCTCCAGCGCTGCATCGCGTAGTGCAGGGCGGCCAGGGCCAGCACGCTCGTCAGCAGCAGCATCAGCGCCGACAGGCGGTCGGCCATCAGGGCGATGCCGAAGGGCGCGGCCCAGTTGGCGGCAAGGTAGACGCCGATGCCGCCCTGCCAGTTCTGGTGGTCGGTCTGCAGCATCAGCAGCAGGGCGACGGCCATCTGGCCCAGTACCGAGGCATAGGCCAGGCCGAACTTCATGCGGTGCCTGCCTTGCGTGAACGGCGCCAGCACCGCCCCGCAAATCAAGGGCAGCAGGATCGGCAGGATCACCAGGTGCTGGGACGAATCGAGGAACCATGTCATACCTCGGGTTCCTCCCCGTCCACGTGGTCGGTGCCGGTGAGGCCACGCGCGCCGATCATTACCACCAGGTAGAGGGCGGTGGTGGCGAAGCCGATCACGATGGCGGTCAGCACCAGGGCCTGCGGCAGCGGGTCGGCCAGCTGGCTGGGGTCGATCGGCTTGCCGGCCGGGGTGAAGGGCGCTTTATCGAGCCAGACGCGGCCCATGATGAAGATGAACAGGTTGACGGCATAGGACATCAGCATCAGGCCGGTGAGCACCTGGAAGCTGCGCGGACGCAGCAGCAGCCAGATGCCGGAGCCGAAGACGATGCCGATGGCCAGGGCGATGACGAGTTCCATCAGGCGATCTCCTTGGTCGGTGGCATGGCGTGGCGGGTGGCGCCGGGCGGCATGCGGTGGCTGCGCAGCGACTGGTGCGCCAGCGCGACCAGGATCAGCATGGTGGTGCCGACCACCACCAGGAACACGCCCAGGTCGAACACGAAGGCGCTCGGGATGTGGATCTCGCCCAGCAGCGGCAGGGTCACGTGGGCGGTGTGGCTGGTGAGGAAGGGATAGCCGAAGAACCAGGCGCCGATGCCGGTGAGGCAGGCGGTGAGCAGGCCGAAGCCGATCCAGCGGTGCGGGCGCAGGCGCAGGTGGGATTCGACCCAGTCGGTACCGGCCATCATGTACTGCACGATCAGGGCGGTGGCGAAGATCAGGCCGGCGACGAAACCGCCGCCGGGCAGGTTATGGCCGCGCATGAAGAAGTAGACCGCGATCATGCCCATGAAGGGCAGCAGGAAGCGCAGGTAGACGGCCGGCACGGCGAGATAACCGCTGCGCGCCTGCACGGCGGGCGCCTGGGCCACGGCCGGATCGACGTCGCTGGCCTGCTGCACGGGAATCGCCACGCTTTCCGGCGCCGGGCGGAAGCGGCGCAGCAGGGCGTACACGGTGAGCGCCACCGCCGACAGCACGGTGATTTCGCCCATGGTGTCGAAGCCGCGGAAGTCGACCAGCAGCACGTTCACCACGTTCGCGCCGCCGCCTTCGGACAGGGCGCGCAGCAGGTAGAAGTCGCTGATGGTCTTGGGCGGCGCGCTGGTGAGCAGGGCCCAGGTGGCCGCTGCCAGGCCCAGGCCGCCGGCCACGGCGATGGAGCCGTCGCGCGCGCGGCGCAGCCAGGTACTGCGCGGTGCGCGCGGGGCCAGGCCGGCGGGCGGCAGGCGCGGCGGCAGCCAGCGCAGGCCGAGCAGGATCAGCACCGTGGTCACGGTTTCGACCATCAATTGGGTCAGCGCGAGGTCGGGCGCCGACAGCCACAGGAAAGTCAGGCTGACCACGATGCCGACGCCGCCGGCCAGGATCAGCGCCACCAGCCGGTGGTATTTCGCTTGCCAGGCGGCGCCCAGCGCGCAGGCCGCGCCGATCAGCCACAGCAGGGCGAACAGGATGTCGATGTCGGCCAGGCCCGGCATGGCCAGGCTGGGCAGCGGACGCACCAGCAGCAGGGGCACGACGACCATCGCCAGCATCAGCACCAGCAGCTGCGGCTGCAGGCGCAGGGTGCCGGCGCGGCGCAGCAGCCAGGCGGCGGCGGCGTACAGGCCGAGCATGGCGTTCTCGTAGG
>DAMABW010000077.1:0-14292 GCA_031999925.1 Massilia sp.
GTTCCAGCAACACGCGCTCGATCACGGCCCGTCCGACATTGCGTGAACGCAGGTACTCGACGGCGGACATGGTGTTCGCGCTAAATTGCACCGCGATCCCGTCGTCGACGACGCTGCGCTGGTCATTATCGGTCCGCTCTTCCGCCATGCCCGCAGCGACGCTGCGCAAGATTGCTGGTGCCTGCTTCATCGTTCCCCCGAAATGTCATCGTTGAGTGTGAATGCGTTGCCACTAGGATGTTTGCGTAACGAGTATTGTTCACCACCGGGTAATGTCAATGTCATTCTCGTATTCGAACGCATAAAGTTGTGTAGGCATGCCGGGCGGCAGCGTAGCGCCATGCTGGCGCCAGTCGACCTAGAATGGCCGCGTTGGTACTTCTTCCTTCCACTCTTTCACCAAGCGCGAGGCAGCGATGAACACGACACCGCAACCGGACCTGAATCCCGGCGACGAAGCCGCACCCGGCACACCCGGCGCCGGCGAAGACATTTGCGATGCCTGCTCCGGCAGCGGCAAACTGGCCGATGGCAAACCCTGCCCGGAATGCGGCGGCAGCGGCAAGGTCATGCGCGGAATCGGAGGCGGCTGACAACGGTCTCCGGCTGGGACGCGCACGATTGAAGGTTTCGTGACAGAAATTTTTGGCGGCGCGATAATCGCCGCATGACTTCTGCCGCGCCTGCGGACCGTCCGCGTCCCGCTTCCCTGCCCGACCTGTTCGTCGCTTTCACGCTGCTCGCCCTGCAGGGCTTCGGCGGCGTGCTTGCCGTGGTCCAGCGCGAACTCGTCGAGCGCAAACGCTGGCTGACCCAGGACGAATTCATCGAGGACTGGGCGGTAGCGCAGATCATGCCCGGCCCGAACGTCGTCAACCTGGCGATGATGGTCGGCGCGCGCTACTTCGGCCTGCGCGGCGCCATGACGGCGCTTGCCGGCTTGCTGGCGGTGCCGCTGGTGCTGATCCTGCTGCTGGCCACCCTGCACGCGCGCTTTGCCGATAACCCGTATGTGGAAGGCGCACTGCGCGGCATGGCGGCCGTGTCCGCCGGGCTGATCGCCGCCGCCGGCCTGAAGCTATCGAGCGCGCTGGCGCGCAGCCCCTTGCCGCCCGCCTGGTGCGCCGCCATCAGCGCGCTCGGCTTCGTACTGGTGGCGCTGCTGAAGGTGCCGCTGGTCTGGGTATTGCTCGGCCTGGGCGGCTTGGGCTGTGTGCTGACTTACCGGAACATGAAGTCGTGAACGCGGACACCATCCACCTGGCGCTAAGCTGGCACGACTGGCTGAACCTGTTCGCCCATTACCTGATGCTGTCGCTGATGTCGCTCGGCGGCGCGATTTCCACCACCTCGGAGATGCACCGCTTCCTGGTCGAGCAGCACGGCTGGCTGACCCAGGCCCAGTTCAACGATTCGATTGCCCTGGCCCAGGCTTCTCCGGGGCCGAACGTGCTGTTCGTGGCGCTGATGGGCTGGCATGTCGGCATGAATGCGGGCAGTACCACGGCCGCCTTCCTGGGCGTGGCGGTGACCATGGTCGGCATCCTGCTGCCGTCGACGATCGTGACTTACCAGGTGGCGCAGTGGGGCCACCGCAACCGCGAGCTGCGCGCGGTGCGGGCCTTCAAGCAGGGGATGGCGCCGGTGGTGATCGCGATGTTGCTGTCGACGGCGTGGATATTGGCGAGCTCGGCCGGGCGTGGGGTGGCGGATTGGCCGCTGTGGGTGCTGGCGGGTGCGAGTTGCCTGGTGATGTGGCGGACCAGGCTGCATTTGCTGTGGGTACTGGGGGCGGGGGCCTTGCTGGGGGCATTTGGGGTCGTGTGATCGTTGGCTGCGTGTTCGACTGGATCGTCTGTGTACCGCGTGGGCACAAGTGCCCACCCTACAACTGCGAAGCCCGGTAGGGTGGGCTCTCGAGCCCACGCGGTACGGCACATGATGGTCGAACAACGGCCCACTACCACCGCCCGATGCCAAACTGGCATACTTGCACCATCGACCATTCACGGACCTGACACCATGCCCCAACTCCTGAGCGAACACGCCTGCTTCGGCGGCGTCCAGCGTTTCTACCAGCACGACGCCACGGCTATCGGCCTGCCGATGAAATTCTCGGTCTACCTGCCGCCCGGCCATGAGGGCAAGCAATTGCCCGTGCTGTTCTACCTCGCCGGCCTGACCTGCACCGAAGAGACCTTCATGATGAAAGCCGCCGCCCAGCGCGTGGCCGCCGAACTCGGCATCATCCTGGTCGCGCCCGACACCAGCCCGCGCGGCGCCGGCGTGCCCGGCGAAACCGACAGCTGGGACTTCGGCGTGGGCGCCGGCTTCTATGTCGACGCAAGCGCCGAACCCTGGTCGCGCCACTACCGCATGTACAGCTACATCCAGGAACTGCGCGAACTCGTCATGCGCGAATTCGGCGCCGACCCGGCCCGCTGCGGCATCTTCGGCCATTCGATGGGCGGCCACGGCGCCTTGATGCTGGCGCTGCGCAACCCGGAGCTGTTCCGCTCGGTGTCGGCCTTTGCGCCGATCGCCGCGCCGACGCGCTGCCCCTGGGGCGAGAAAGCCTTCGGCGGCTACCTGGGCGACGACCGTGGCGCCTGGAAGGCCTACGACGCCACCGAACTGGTCGCCGACGGCCCGGTGCGCTTCCCGCAAGGCATCCTGGTCGACCAGGGGCTGGCCGACAAGTTCTTGCCGGACCAGCTGAACCCGGATGCCTTCGAGGCCGCCTGCCGCGCCGCCGGCCAGCCGCTCGAACTGCGTCGCCACGAAGGCTACGACCACGGTTATTACTTCATCTCGACCTTCGTCGAAGACCACCTGCGCTTCCACAGCCGCCAGCTCGGCTGATCCCCGCAACGCATTCGCTGGCATGGCACTAGGCATGCCAGCGAATGCGCGCCTCACCTCTCCCATTTTCTCTGTATCCCTCTCTCCTGAAACCTGTTCGGACGGCACTGTTTACGCCTCGCTGCTGAGGAAAAATGCCGCTGGGCAAACGGGCGCATGGGCCTGAAAACGTGGTGTATTCTGAAACTTGAATAGGCAAGCCCGCAAGCCTGGAGCGAAGCAAGTGGCAGACCTACAGCGTTTCAAGAACCGCGCGCAGGCCGGCAGGCTGCTGGCGAAGCAGTTGACCGGGTATGCATGCCGGGCCGGTGCGCATGCGCCCGGCGCCATCGTCCTGGCCCTGCCGCGCGGCGGTGTGCCGGTGGCGTATGCGGTGGCGACGGCGCTCGGCCTCGAGCTCGACTTGCTGCTGGTGCGCAAAATCGGTTTGCCGTATCAACCCGAGTTTGCCATCGGCGCGGTCGGCAGCGGCGGCGTGCAGGTGTTGCAGCCTGGTGTGCCCGGCCTGATGGGGGTGACGCAGGAACAGGTCGACGAGATCGCGGCGCGCGAACTGGCGGAAATCGAGCGCCGCGCGCGCCTGTACCGGGGCGGACGTCCCGAGCCGGCGCTCGCGCGGCGCCAGGTGATCATCGTCGACGACGGCATCGCCACCGGCTCGACGATGGAAGCGGCGGTGCAGGTGGCGCGCCAACGCCAGGCCGCGCGCGTGATCGTGGCGGTGCCGGTGGCGCCGCCGGATACGCTGGAGCGGCTCGCACCTGGCGTGGACGAGCTGGTCTGCCTGGCCTCGCCCCTGCGCTTTCGCGCGGTGAGCCAGTGGTACGACGCATTCGACCAGACGAGTGACGAAGAAGTGCAGGATTTGCTGGCGACGGCCTGGAACAAGCAGGCCGATCGCCCCTTTGACAAGCAAGCTAACGGAAAGGATGAAACATGAAACAGACGCGCACCGAGACCGGATACGAGGCAAGCGACCTTGCCAAACTGCTGGGCGGCGCTGCCGCCGGCGCCCTCCTGATGTACATGCTCGACCCCGACCGCGGCAGCGCCCGCCGCTCGACCTCGACGGCGGCCCTGCGCAACGCCGGTTCGCGTACCGGCAGCGCGCTCGGCAACGCCTGGCACAGTGTCAGCGAACGCGCGGGCTCGCTTGCCCACAGCGCCTCCGACAGCGCCAGCAGCCTGCTCAGCAAGGCTGGCAGCGGTGCCGGCAGCCTGTACGACAAGGCCAGCAGCGGTGCCAGCGACCTGTATGACAAAGCCAGCAGCGGCGCCAGCGACGTGGCCGATGACGCCGGTTCGCGCGCCCAGCGTGCCTTGAAGGCGGCCAAGCCCGACGGCGCCGCCCACCGCGCCTGGGATAACACGGTCGACAGCGTCTCGCGCATGGCCAGCTCGGCCGGCTCCGAACTCGACGTCGCCGGCTCGCGCCTGAGCCGCCTGGCCAGCCAGGCCGGCAGCAGCGTCATGGGCGCCCTGCACCTGAACGACCGCGACGACCTCGCCGCCCTGCTGCGCAACCCGGCCGTCGTCAGCGGCGGCCTGCTCGGCATCTTCGGCCTGATGCGCCGCTCGCCGCTGGTCGGCGCGCTCGGCCTGGCCGGCCTGGCGCTGGCCGCGCGCAGCGTCGGCAATCCGGGTGGCCAGAGCGGCGGCGGCCTGCTGTCAAGCCTGCTGGGCAACCGTAGCCAAGGGCGCGGCCAGCGCATCGACCTCGAAAAGACCATCCGCATCGACGCTTCGCCGGAAGACGTGTACGAACTGTGGACCAACTACGAAAACTTCCCGCGCTTCATGTCGCACGTGGTCGAGGTGCGCGACACCGGCCGCCGCCGCTCGCACTGGGTGGTGCAGGGTCCGGCCGGCAGCCAGTTCGAATGGGATGCGGTGCTGACCGAGCAATCGAAAGGCAAGCGCCTGGCCTGGCGCAGCGAACCGGGCGCGCAGATCGCCAACGAAGGCGCGATCACCTTCGAACCCCATCGCGGCGGCACCCTGGTCACGGTGCGCCTGTCATACACGCCGCCGGCCGGCATCGTCGGCCATGGTCTGGCAGTGCTGCTCGGCTCCGACCCGAAACGGCAGATGGACGACGACCTCGCACGCATGAAGCACTTCGTCGAGCGCGGCGTCATTCCGCGCGACGCGCAGGGGCGTGACAGCGCGCGCGACAAGTCGGGCAGCCGCTTCCTGCACTGACGAGTCAAACGCATGGTAACGGCGACAGACATCGGCGCGGCCGCCCTGGCCGACGCCGCCCACCCGCTCAGCGGCGGGCCGGGCGACTACGACGCCCTGATGAACCTCGTGGGCGACGCGCGCTTCGTGCTGATCGGCGAAGCGACGCACGGCACCCACGAGTTCTACGAGGAGCGGGCGCGCATCACCCAGCGCCTGATCCGCGAAAAGGGTTTCACGGCGGTGGCGGTGGAGGCAGACTGGCCCGATGCCTACCGCGTCAACCGTTACGTGCGCGGCGAAGGCGGCGATGCCGACGCCAACGCGGCCCTGTCCGGCTTCGAGCGTTTCCCCGCCTGGATGTGGCGCAACACCGATGTCACCGCCTTTGTCGACTGGCTGCGCGCGCACAACGAGGGCCTGCGCGCCGGTCCGAAGGTCGGCTTCTACGGTCTCGACCTGTACAGCCTGTTTACCTCGGTTCGCGAAGTATTGAATTACCTGGATCAAGTCGACCCGACCGCCGCCGCCGAGGCAAGGCGGCGCTACGCCTGCTTCGACCATTACGAAGAGGACAGCCAGCACTACGGCTATGCCACCGGTGTCGGCCTGTCCGAATCCTGCCAGCAGGGCGTGCTGACCCAATTGCAGGAACTGCAGCAACGCGCCTTCGATTACATGCAGTCCGACGGCGCATCGAGCGAAGACGCCTTTTTCTACGCCCAGCAAAATGCGCGCCTGGTGAAGAACGCCGAAGAATACTACCGGACCATGTTCCGCGGCCGTGTCTCGTCCTGGAATCTGCGCGACAGCCACATGGCCGAAACCCTGGACGCGCTCACGCGCCACCTGTCGCGCGACGGCGAGCCGGCCAAGATCGTGGTCTGGGAACACAATTCCCACATCGGCGACGCCCGCGCCACCGATGTCGGCAACCTGGGGGAATGGAATGTCGGCGAACTGGCGCGCAAGGCCTACCCGGGCCAGACCTGCCTGATCGGCTTCTCCACCTACGATGGCCACGTGACAGCGGCATCGGCATGGGATGGCCCGGCCGAACGCAAGCGCGTGCGCCCTGCCCTGCACGGCAGTTACGAAGAGCTATTGCACCACGTCGGCCTGCCGCGCTACTGGCTGAACCTGCGCGACGACACGCCGGTACGACGCATCATGCTGGAACGGCGCCTGGAACGCGCGATCGGCGTGCTGTACTTGCCGCGCACCGAACGGCAAAGCCATTACTTCAATGCGCAGATGGCCCAGCAGTTCGATGCCGTGATCCACATCGACCGCACCGAGGCACTGGTGCCGCTGGATGCGACGAGCGGCTGGCATTCAGGGGAACCGCCGGAGACCTACCCGGAAGGAATTTGAACGTTTTGTTCGGAGAGACCAGCGCGAGATGCTGATCTGGCGCATTCCCGCCGGGTCAGCTTGACCTGGGTGTCTTCGACAAAGACAGTTTCAGGTTGGTCATACTCGAATGCCTGGGGCCTGAAAAATCTCCGGCGACCTCGAGCACCTTGCCATCCGGGTCGACAAAGACGAAGATGCCGTAGTGATTGTCGACGTCATCGAAACCAAGGAAGGTCACGCGCTGGCCTTCTTTCAGGTCACCGATATCCTTTGCTACAAGGAATTCCTCGTCCGGCCTGATGTCCAGTTCGTCCAGTACCCAGGAATCATGGAACCGGTAGTCGGAAATTTTCTTCACTCGTCGACCCTCCCAGGGTTCAGCTCTGCCGCGTGCCGCACTCCGTGCAGAACTTGGTCCCCGGCTGCAGCATGGTCGAGCAATTCGTGCACGCCACTTGTTGCGACATCTTGAACCCGCATTCCGGGCAGAACTTGGCGCCATGGGTCTCGCAGCGGCATTGCGGGCAGACCAGTTGCATGGCTTGCGTCACGTCGCGCCGGGCGCCACGTACCTTGCCTTCGTCGTTCGCCAGTTCCGATGCGGCGCTGACTTCGCCCTGGGCACGGGCCTGCGAAATCTTGACGTTGACGTTCGGCGCGCAGTTGTAGCAAAGCCCGTTCTGGCCATCGAAACAGGTGGCGCACACGTAGTCGTGGCAGTTGCCGCAGCGGTTGAAATGGGCCTTGCCGGCCGCGATGGCTTCTGTAAACGCTTCGTCGCGCGCGCTGTGCCAGCCGGCCTGGGCCATGCCGGACAAGACGCTGCTGGCATTGCCGAGCATGCCGCCGAACATGCTCGCCCCTTTTTGCAGCCAGCCCGATGCCTGGGCGCTGCGGTAGGGTTTGAAGTGGGTGCGCCAGCGGTCGCTGCAGCGCTCGCAATAGAACTCGAACTGGAACCCGGCATCCACGCCTTGTGAATCGCTCAGGTCGCGGTAATTGTTTGAGAACTGCATTTCCGACATATCGGTGACCACTTGTCTGTACAGGGAGAAGCCGATTATATCCACTTAGCAAAAAAACAGCAGCGTTTGACTGCGCCTGGCCTTGCAGCGTCGCACGCTCGCCACGCGCAAGCGGCGACATCTCCATTGCAACAATTTGCTAACAATAAACTCTTCCTTAGGTAATTTTTTCCTGCCGGCTTTTGGTAGCATGCTCGGGTTTATCATCCGGCAAGGAACGGTTCATGAGTAAATTTACGCTGAATATCAACGGCAAGCGCCAGCAGGTCGATGTCGAACCCGATACCCCGCTGCTCTGGGCCCTGCGCGATACGCTCGGCCTGGTCGGCGCCAAGTATGGCTGTGGCGCCGGCATGTGCGGCGCCTGCACTGTGCACATCGACGGCGTGCCGACCCGTTCCTGCCTGATGCCGGTATCCGGCCTGACCACGCAAAAGATCACCACCATCGAAGGCCTGGACAAGGGGCACCAGCATCCGCTGCAGCAAGCCTGGCAGGAACTCGACGTGCCGCAATGCGGCTACTGCCAGTCGGGCCAGATCATGACCGCCTGCGCCCTGCTGAAGCAGCACCCGAAGCCGACCGACGCCCAGATCGACGAAGCCATGGCCGGCAACCTGTGCCGCTGCGCGACCTATACCCGCATCCGCGCCGGCATCCACCGCGCCGCCGAGATCGCAGCCACCGGAAAGGGCAAGGCATGAACGCGCCGCTTTCGCTTTCGCGCCGCCGCTTCCTCGGCACGGGCGCCATCGGCGCCGGCGCCCTGGTCATCGGCATGAACCCGGCCGGCGCCCTGGCCGCGCCGAACGCCGCATCGACGACCGATGCCGCCACCTTTACGCCGAACGTCTTCATCACGATCGACCGCAAGGGCATCGTCACCCTGGTGTCGAAGCAGCCGGAAATCGGCCAGGGCATCAAGACTTCGCTGCCGATGGTCATCGCCGAGGAACTCGAGATCGACTGGAAGGATGTGCGCATCGTCCAGGGCGACCTGAACCCGGCCTACGGCAGCCAGGGCGCCGGCGGCTCGACCTCGACGCCGACCAACTACGAGAATTTCCACCGCCTCGGCGCCACCGCGCGCACCGTCCTGGTCCAGGCCGCGGCCCAGACCTGGAAGGTGCCGGTCGCCGAATGCAGCGCCGCGCATGGCGCCGTCGGCCATGGCCCGACCAAACGCAAGCTCGGCTACGGCGCCCTGGTGCCGCTGGCCGCCACCCTGCCGGTGCCGGACGCGGCGCAGGTGCAGCTGAAGGATCCTGCGACGTATAAACTGCTGGGCACGCGCATCGGCGGCGTCGACAATGCGGACATCGTCAGCGGCAAGCCGTTGTTCGGCGTCGACATCCGCCTGCCGGGCATGCTGTACGCGGTGTATGCGAAGTGCCCGGTGTTCGGCGGCAAGCCGGTGAGCGCCAACCTCGACGCCATCAAGGCCATGCCGGGTGTGAAGGATGCTTTCATCATCGAGGGCACCGAGAACCTGAACGGCCTGCGTCCGGGCGTGGCGATCGTTGCCACCTCGACTTGGTCCGCCTTCAAGGCGCGGCGTGCGCTGGAAGTGAAATGGGATGAAGGCGTGGGCGCCGGCCACAGCTGGGCCGACTTCGCCGCCCAGGCCGGGGCCGCTGCCGGCAAACCGGGCACGACGACCCTGCGCAAGGATGGCGACGTGTCCGCCGCCTTTGCCGGCGCCGCAAAAACCGTGGAAGCCAGCTACCGCTACCCCTTCATTTCGCACGCCAGCATGGAGCCGCAGAACTGCACGGCCTGGTTCAAGCCGGCCGACGGCACGCTGGAACTGTGGGCGCCGACGCAGAACCCGGGTGCCGGCCAGGCCCTGGTGACCACCACCTTCGGCATCCCGAAGGAAAAGATCACGCTGCACATCATCCGCAGCGGCGGCGGCTTCGGCCGGCGCCTGAGCTCGGACTTCATCGTCGAGGCGGCGGCCATCGCCCGGAAGGTGAATGCCCCGGTCAAGCTGACCTGGACCCGCGAAGACGATTTGCAGCACGACCACTTCCGCCCGGGCGGCTTCCACCACCTGCGCGGCGGCGTGGATGCGAACGGCAAGCTAATCGGCTGGCACAACCACTTCGTGACCTTTGCCAACCGCGTCGAGCGCGACGGCAAGAGCATTTTGCAGCCGGGCAGCGGCGGCAGTTTGTCGGGCGACGAGTTCCCGGGCCGCTGGCTGGCCAACTGCCTGCTGGAACAGACCGCCCTCGAATGCCGCATCCCGATGGGGCCGTGGCGCGCGCCGGGCAGCAGCGTGTTTTCCTGGGTCTTCCACAGCTTCATCGACGAACTGGCCCATGCCGGTGGACGCGATCCGATCGACTTCCGCCTGGAGCTGTTGGGCGACAAGGACATCATGCCGGGCACCGGCGAACGCGGCCAGCCCTACAGCGTGTCGCGCATGCGCAATGTGCTGAAGGAAGTGGCGGAGAAGTCCGGCTGGGGCAAGAAGAAGTTTGCCAAGGGCCAGGGCGCCGGCGTGGCCTTCCACTTCAGCCACCGCGGCTACGTGGCCGAAGTGGCCGAGGTCACGGTCTCGAAGGAAGGCCAGTTGAAGGTCGACCGCGTGGTGGTGGTCACCGACATCGGCGCCCAGATCGTCAACCTGAGCGGCGCCGAGAACCAGGTGCAGGGCTCGGTGATCGACGGTTTGTCGACCTTGATGCACCCGGAGCTGAACATCGAGAAGGGCCGCGTCGTGCAAAGCAACTTCCACGACTACAATTTGCTGCGCATGCCGGACACGCCCGCGAAGATCGATATCCACTTCCTGAAGACCGATTATCCGGTGACGGGCCTGGGCGAACCGGTGCTGCCGCCGCTGGCGCCGGCCGTGTGCAATGCGATTTTCGCCGCGACCGGCAAGCGGGTGCGCGAACTGCCGCTCAGCAAGACGGACCTGAGCTGGAGCTGATCGGGTCCGGTTGCAGGTACGCCGGTGGGCGGGTGTCCGCCCACCGGGCCACTACAAGGTCGATCCGCTGCGCCGGGCTGCCGCGTGCGCCGGATCGTTGTCCTTCGCTCCGTGGTGTTCAAGGATCTGGGCGGCACGCGTCGCCTGCGTGGCGTCGAGCGTGGTGACGGTGATGATGCACTTGCCGATCTCCAGCCCCGGCGTGTACACATCCTTGTAGTCGGTGCCGCCTTTCACCGCGGGCGAATCGCCGACCGTGAAATTCGCTTCCGACGGGCCGGCCTCGTCGCCGGTATGGCTGATCTCGATGCCGTTCGCATCGAATCCCTCGCCCAGCAACGCCTGGCGTGCGCGCTCGGCTTCTTCGACAGTTTCCACTACACGTACGATCTGGTTCATGGTCGCTCCATTGTTACGGTTGAAACAACCGTACCAGAATCGGGGAGCCGGCGGCGCCCGGTCGGGGGCGCGGCGCCGGGGGCAAGGCCGACGCGTCGCCTCGGTAGGCGTGCGCCTGCACGCGGGCGTCTTCGGTATCCTCGGACGCTGCGCCCGACCAGCCCAGGCTCGTGCGCAGGGCCGTCCCGCTCGAGCGGTAAAGGCGACGTCCAGGCCAGTCCGCCCTCCTACCACGCACACGATCTTCATGGCGGCTCCGGTAGCCGATCCCGCAGCATATGGATGAGCAGGTGATGTAGACAGCGAATACTTCCGGATACGCTGGCAGGCTGTCCGATTGGCGCTCGCGTCTGGCCTGGAATTTAGTACAATCAGGAAATGTTGTGCCGGCCGACACACTGAGACACATTTGCAATTGCCTGGACCCTATACAAGAACGATGAAGATCTCACAAAGGATTGCCCACTCCCGGCCACTGGCAACCACCGCCATGCACGGCCGCGTCGAAAGCATGCGTCACGCAGGCCAGGAAGTCATCGATTTTTCGATCGCCATTTCACATTTCCCCGCTCCTTCGAGCGTGCTCGACACCGTCGGCGCGGCCCTGGAAGACGTGCGCACCATGCCCTACACGGGCGTGGTCGGCGCCCATGCGGTGCGCGAACGCCTGTGCGGCAAGCTGGAACGGGAGAACGGCGTCAATGCCCGTCCCGACGAAATCATCGTCACCAACGGCGCCAAGCAGGCCCTGTACGAAGCGCGGTATGCGATGAGCGACGCGGGGGACAGCGTCCTGGTCTTCAAGCCGCACTGGCCGGCCTATGTCGCCACCTGCCAGCTGCTCGGCCTGCGCCCGGTGCTGGTCGACCTGCCCGACGAGGTGACGCCGGCCTTCCTGGCGTCCTGCGAGCCGGCGCACGTCGTCATCATCAACAACCCGCACAACCCGACCGGCAAGGTCTACTGCCGCGCCGAACTCGAAGCCATCCGCGACTGGGCCCAGGCCGGCGGCGCGCGGGTGATCGTCGACGAAAGCTACGAGCACCTGTCGTTCGGCCCCGCCCACACCAGCCTTGCCGCCCTGTGCGACTGGCGCGCACTCGGCGTGGTGACGATCTTCTCGGCCTCGCAAAGCTACGCCATGATGGGCTGGCGCATCGGCTTCGCGCTGGCGCCGGCGCCGCTGGTCGCGGCCATGCAGACCCTGCAGGGGCCGATCACCGCCGCCGCGAGCCACTTGTCGCAAGTGGCGACGGCGGCCGCTTTCGACGCCGGCGTGCAGCGCCACATGATCGACGACTACCGCGAACGGCGCGACACGGTGCTGCGCCAGTTCCGCGACCTGCCCTGGATCGTCATGCACAGCCCGGACTCCGGCCCTTACCTGTGGGGCGACGTGCGCGCCCTGACCCATGACACGGTCGGCTTCGCGGAGGCGCTGCTCGACGAGGAGAGCGTGGCGATCATGCCGGGCGATGCGCTCGGCGTGCCGGGCTTCATCCGCATCGGCTACATCTGCGACGACGTCGCCACCCTGGACGAAGGCGTGCGCCGCGTGATCGCCTTCGGCAACCGGCGGGCCGCACAACGATGAAACAGTCCGCCATCTCCTTGCGCCTGAACAGCCTGCGCAGCCGGCTGATGCTGCTGGTCGCGCTGGCGATCCTGCCGCTGGCGATCATGACCGTCATCGGCGGCATGCGCGAACGCGAGCAGGCGGTCCAGGCTTCCACAGAAAACCTGCGCCGCCTGACCAACCTGGCCGCGGCCAACGAAGCCCAGTCGATCGAGCGCGCGCGCCAGATCCTGGTCGACCTGGCCAGCGTTCCCGACCTGCTCGGCCCGACGCCCGGCTGCAATGCCTTGCTGGCCGACGTCCTCGACCGCAACGAAGGCTATGTGAACTTCGGCCTGATCCAGCTGAACGGCGAAGTCAGCTGCAGCGCGGTGCCGATGCTGCACCCGGTGAACCTGGGCGATCGCAGCCACTTCAAGCGCGCCATCTCGGAACGCCGTTTCATCGCCGGCGACTACGTGTTCGGGCGCGTGATCCGGCGCCACACCATCAACCTCACCTACCCGGTGATCGACCGCAGCGGAAACGTCGCGGCGGTGGTGTTCGCGGCAATGGACCTGGCCGGCCTCGACACCTTCGTCAACGACATCAACCTGCCGCCCGGCTCGGTGCTGGTGACGGCCGACGCCAACGGCACCATCATCTCGCGCCGCCCCGATCCCGAGCGCTGGTTCGGCACGCGCGTGCCGGCGCGCCTGCGCGAAGCGATGCACGGCGCCGGCGGCCGCGCCCTGGTGATCCAGGACGACGACGGCGTCGAGCGCCTGCACACCTTTGCCCGGGTCGGCGCCGCCACCCTGTCGGACTACACGGTGACCATCGGGATTCCGACCGACGCCGTCACCGCCGGCGCGCGCCGCGCCCAGCTGATGTCGCTGGTCGGCCTGGCCGCCACCACCATGCTGGCCCTGCTGGCCGCCTGGCTCGCGGGCGACGTGCTGATCGTGCAGCGCGTGCGCAAGCTGAAGGACACCGCCACCCGCATCGCCGCCGGCGACCTCGATGCGCGCTCGGGCATTTCCTACGAGCGCGAGGAGATCGGCCAGTTGGCCGAGGCCCTGGATGGCATGGCTGCCACCTTGCAGAAGAAGGAAGCGGCGCGCGGCCTGGCCGAGCGCGAACTGCGCGCGGCCGACCAGCGCAAGGACGAGTTCCTGGCGATGCTGGCGCACGAACTGCGCAACCCGCTGGCGCCGATCAGCACCGGCGCGCACCTGCTGAAACTGCTGCACTCGGATAACGCCCAGATCACGCAGACCTGCGCCATCATCGCGCGCCAGGTCGAGCACATGACCGGCCTGGTGGACGACCTGCTCGACGTGTCGCGCGTGACGCGCGGCCTGGTGTCGCTGTCGACCGGGGTGCTGGACCTGCGCAAGGTGGTCGACGACGCGGCCGAGCAGATCCGGCCCCTGATCGCGACCCGGCGCCACACCGTGGTGCTCGACCTGCCGCTCGACGCCGCCACCGTGAAGGGCGACCACAAGCGCCTGGTGCAGGTAGTGGCCAACCTCCTGAACAACGCCAACAAGTACACGCCCGAGGGCGGCCGCATCGAACTGCGCCTGAGCCAGGAAGACGGCGACTACGTGCTGCGCGTCAGCGACGACGGCATCGGCATGGAGCCGCAACTGGTGGCGCGCGTGTTCGACCTGTTCAGCCAGGCCGAGCGCACGCCCGACCGCTCGCAGGGCGGCCTCGGCCTGGGCCTGGCGCTGGCCAAGAGCCTGGTCGAACTGCACGGCGGCAGCGTCCAGGCCGAAAGCGCCGGCCTGGGCAAGGGCAGCACCTTCACGGTGCGCCTGCCGCGCCACACCCAGGACCTGCCGCTGACCATCGCCCAGAGCCGCGGCCAGTCGACCGCCGCCACGCCGCTGAAGGTGCTGCTGGTCGACGACAACCTGGACGCCGCCCACACCCTGCAACTGTTCCTGGGCGCGGCCGGCCACACG